>JBOGAI010000144.1:0-6997 GCA_051655665.1 Erysipelotrichaceae bacterium
TAGAGCATTCGGCTGTTAACCGAACGGTCACAGGTTCGAGTCCTGTTTTAGGCGCCATTTCTGGCTCGTTGGAGAAACGGTTAACTCACTTGCCTTTCACGCAAGCATTCACGGGTTCGAACCCCGTACGAGTCACCAAATTGAACTTAGTGTTGACATCATGATTCCCGTCGTGGTGTCAATTATTTGTGGGGTGTTAGCTCAGCTGGGAGAGCACCTGCTTTGCACGCAGGGGGTCAACGGTTCGATCCCGTTACGCTCCACCAAATAGAAAAATACAGTCTATCCAGACTGTTTTTTTTTGCGCAATTTCGAAAGTGAGAATAAGTTCCCATTGTCGGGATTCCTATATTATAATAAGGAGAGTAGTAAAGTGAGGAGCTCGTGAATGAATCCAAATGAATTGTTGAAAACGATATGCTTTGCTGGTCAAATCTTGCTAGAAAGCGGAGCAGAAACCTACCGGGTGGAAGAAACGATGGAACGGATCGCGAAAAGTTTCAAAGTGGAGGACCCGCATTCTTTTGTGATGACCACGGGCATCATGTTTTCCTGTGGCTATGAAGGTCAAACATATACGCAAGTTTTACGCATCCGTAAACGAAGCGTAGACCTGCAGAAAATCGAATTGATCAATGACTTGTCCCGCTCTTTGGAGAAGCGAAGCGACCTTATTGATCTCAATGCGCAGCTTCAAAAAATCGCAGCGCTCAAACGGCACAGCGACTGGAAGGTCATGTTGTTTTCCGGGATATCTGCCTTTGGATTCGCAATGTTTTTCAAAGCGACACCCCTTGAATGGCTGTATGCGTTTGTGCTAGGAATGGGCTTGCGCTATGTGATGTTGCAACTCAATAAGTGGAAAATCAACAGCTTCCTCATCAACTCGATCGGCGCTTCTTTGGTGAGTGTCATTACCTTAACCATTCAGGCCCTTGGTTGGCTGCCAAGCTATGATTTGGTCATCATCTCAACCATCATGCTGCTCGTTCCAGGACTTGCCATTACCAATGCCATCCGCGATTATGTGGCGGGAGATTTGGTGTCGGGATTGGCTCGTTTTACCGAAGCTTTTTTGATTGCTCTTTCCATCGCCTTTGGAACTGGGTTGGTCTTTAGTTTGTGGAGTTTGTTTGTAGGAGGAATACTAGGATGATCGTCTCAGCAATTGGTGCATTTATCGCGAGTGTTGGCTTTGGCATCGTCTTTCATATTGACGAGCGCCACCTTCTGAAAGCGGGTCTTTGTGGAATAATTGGGGGATTCGTATATGAACTTGCACACCTAGCTGCCTTCTCGGAGTTTGTGGCTTTGTTTCTAGGGGCGGTTTGTGTTAGTATTACATCGGAAATTTTGGCGCGAAAAGTACATACTCCGGTCACAACGTTTTTGATTTGTGGAATCATTCCTTTGGTTCCGGGTGGGCCGATGTACTTTACGATGTTAGAAGTGGTACGTGGCAATACCGCTCAAGGTATTGAAATGGCGTTGCAAACGCTCGGGTATGCCGGGGCGATTGCAATTGCCATCATCGTGGTATCGAGTGTGGTACGCTTGGCACTGCGCAGTAGAAAAGGATGATGTTATGAGAAAAGTGGAATTATTGGCACCAGCGGGTTCGTTTGAAGCCTTGGTTGCGGCGGTGCAAAATGGAGCGGATGCCATCTATATGGCAGGGTCTCGCTTTGGTGCGAGAGCATTTGCGCAAAATTTTGATGAATCAGCCCTACAGCAGGCCATCGCCTATGCGCACTTGTATGGTGTGAAAATTTATATCACGGTGAATACGTTGATGTTTGATGAAGACATGGATCACGTGTTGTCCTATGTTGACCAGTTGGTACATATGGGGGCGGATGCCTTGATCGTCCAAGATTTGGGTCTGATGGAGATGGTCCAAAAATACTATCCAGATTTGGAACTGCATGCTTCGACGCAAATGCACATTCACAATCTTGAGGGTTTCACTTACTTGAAAAATCGTGGCGTGCATCGTGCCGTTGTGGCGCGTGAATGCAGTGTTGAAGAAATTGAGTCCTTCTCAAAGGTTGGCATTGATCTCGAAGTGTTTGTCCAAGGTGCCCTATGCGTCTCGTACTCGGGACAATGTCTCATGTCTTCGTATTTAAAGGGGCGTTCGGGTAATCGTGGTGAATGTGCGCAGCACTGTCGCATGCAATATCGTCTGTTAGAAGACGAAAACGTAATTGCCGATTCACAGTACTTGCTTTCCCCGAAAGACTTGAATACTTTGGAGGAAGTGCCAGCCCTGATTGAAGCGGGCATCCACTCCTTTAAAATCGAAGGACGCATGAAGCGTCCTGAATACGTGGCACAAGTGGTGAAGATGTATCGCAAAGCGATTGATGCCTATTATGCCCAAAGTCAATACCGCGACCTCGCCCAAGACCAGGACGATTTGCGCAAAATCTTCAACCGAGACTTCACCAAAGGCCATCTGTTTCATAAAACGGGGTCAAACCTGATGAACTTCTACCGTCCTAACCATATTGGCGTGGAGATTGGGAACATCATTGGTGTCAACAAAGACAAAATGAAAATCAAATTGTCCCGTCCATTGCAACAAGGCGATGGGGTGCGCATTTTGCAAACCAATGACGAAGGGTTTACCGTCAACCGCTTGTATAAGGATGGGTTGTTGGTAGCCAATGCGCAAGCGGGGGATGTGATTGAACTTGACAACAAAGGCTTTGTGGAGAAGGGGGCCCAACTGGTCAAGACCAGTGATGTCTTGCAACTCAAGGCCATCCAACAGCACTACGAAAATGCACCTCGCAAAATTGAAATCACGATGGAAGTGCATTTGTTTAAGGATGCGCCCATTGTCGTAATCTTGCAAGATGATGTGGGCAACCGGGTGCAATATGAAACCGAAGCATTGTTGGAACAAAGCCTCAAACAACCGCTAGATGAAGCGCGCATCAAAAGCCAATTGGAAAAGCTCGGTGCGACCCCTTTTGTCTCACGTGAGACAACACTCTTTGCGCAATCAGATGTTTTTATGCCCATCAAGCTCATCAATGAAGCGCGACGCATTGCCTGCGAACGGTTGGTCGAACAACGAAAAGCACATCGTCCCCTTACGAAAGCACAGGTGCAAATTGCTGCGCCGAAGGTGAGTGTGAGTCATTCGCTTTGTGTGGATATTCAAAACATTGAACAATATGAAGCGTTGAAGGCGTTGCCGATTGAAGCGTTCTATGTCGAACACAAGGTGTTGCAACGCAAACTATCCCATGACCCACGTGTAAAATGGTGCGAGTCTCGCATTCATCGCTATCCATATGACAGTGAAAAAGCACAACTGATTGGAGAAGTGGGTGGCTTGTTGCACGGCGGGGCGAGCAGCAATGCTTCGCTTAACGTCACCAATGCGTATAGCGTGGCCATGTTGCATCAAGAGAAGGTGGAACGCATCATGCTTTCCAAGGAATTGAGCCTTTCGCAAATCCAACAGTTGCTTGCCCAATATGAGCGATTGTACCAACAGCGTCCCAATGTGGAAGTAATGGTGTACGATTATCCGGAGCTGATGGTGATGGAGTATTGTCCCATTCATACGGTGAAAAAAGATCAGGACAAGAAAAATTGCCAGTTATGCAAAGGAAACGTGAAGTATCACTTGGAAGACATTCATGCTACGCGCTATCGTTTGCAAGGCAATGAACGCTGTGTCATGTCCTTGTACGCAACCAAAGCGCATTCTCGTTTACATGAAGTAGAATCAATGGTTCAAGCAGGGGTAAGCAATTATCGTATGCGCTTTGACCAAGAAAGCCCAGCGCAAATGCAAGCGCTATGCGAACAAGTGTTGAATCAAATCAAATCCAAAGAGGTGTAGGCCTCTTTTTTTTGAAAAAAATTTCATTCGTCAATTCGAGTGTAAACGCTTGCAAAAAATGGGGAGTGGTGTATGATTATACCATAAGGATGTGATATTTATGGTGACCATTGTCGTTAAAGAAATTGCCCTTATCTGCAACAGAGTTTTTCGCATGAATACAATTTTAAACATGAACGCATGGCTACCTTGCGTTCTTTTTTATTGATCTAAGGAGGAACTGTAAAATGGATCAAGTAAATCAAAATTTAATCAAGTATGCAACAATTGGTGATTTGAAGTTTGTAAAGGAAGCGATCGATGCCGGTGCAGATGTAAACCATCTGGATGGAAATGGGCGCAGTGCTTTAATGAAATCAAGCAAACGTGGTTTTGATAAAATTGTTGACACCTTACTTGCGAAAGGTGCTGATGTGAACATCGTGGATCACAGTGGAAAAACCGCAATCATGGGTGCTGCGAAAAAAGGACACAAAGAAATCGTGGAAAAACTCATTGCACATGGGGCAAACGTCAATGCGGTGGACGTCAATGGACGCAGCGCATTGATGCGCGCAAGTTTCTTGGGTCAAGACCAAACCATTCAAGTGTTGTTGGCACATGGTGCAGATATCAATGCGCAAGATCACAAAGGGCGTACCGCACTTATGGAAGCGTGCATTGCCTTTAAAAACGAATCCATCCAATTGCTGGTAGAGCATGGTGCGGATTTAAACAAACAAGATGCAACCGGTTGCTCCGCTCTTATGCGCGCTGCATACGGAGGGTACCTTACTTTAGTCGAATACTTGTTGAATCATGGGGCTGACAAAGAACAAGAAGATCATAATGGACAAAAAGCCATCCACTATGTACGCGAGTACAACTTTGCAGAACTAAAACCGGTTTTAAAATAAGGGGGTGTTTCTATGAGAGACTATCGTTCAAATGAAGTTAGGAATGTATGTGTCGTCGGACACATTGGCAGTGGGAAAACCAGTTTGTTGGAAAGCGTAGTGCGCTATTCTGATACGTTGGAACGCTTTGTGGGCAATCGCAATGACAATATCTTGGATGTCGACAGCGAAGAAATCAAACGTGGCATGAGCATTTATGCTTCCATCATTCCAATTGAGTGGGAAAATAAAAAAATCAATTTCATTGATACACCAGGCTATGTCGACTTCATCGGCGAATACGAAGCCGGCTGTTCGATTGCGGACAGTGCGTTGTTGGTCATTGATGGGAAAAATCCGGTAAGTGGGGGATGCAAGCGCATTTGGAAAGATCTTGTTGCTCGTAAAATGCCATCCTTGTTGTTCATCAACAAACTCGATGATCCAGAAGTGCAATTTGAAAGCGTATATGCTCAACTTCGTGAAGAGCTTGGAAATATGGTCTTCCCCTTCGAGGTTCCGATTGTCGAAGGTCAAAAAATCGTAGGAACCGTCAACATCTTGAGTAAAAAGGCTTGGTACTACGAAGGGCCAAAAGCCAGCAAAACGCAGTTCTACGAAGTTCCAGACACGATGAAAGAACTCGTGGACGGCTATTGTGAGCAAATCATGGAAAGCATTGCGATGAGTGATGATGCACTCATGGAAAAATACTTCAGTGGGGAATCCTTCAGTGAGGAAGAATTGTCCAAAGGGTTGAGCTTGGGGATTCGCAGTGGAGACATTCATCCAATCTACAGTGGTTCCGCAACCCAAATGGTAGGAATCCAACGCCTGTTGACCCTCATCAACGAAAACTTTCCGCTTTATGGTGAACGTGCTCACATCGAAATGCATGATTACGAAACAGGAGTAGACAAACAACTGCGACGCAGTGAAGACGAAGAATTTTCGGCTTTGGTATTCAAAACCACCATTGACCCCTTTGTGGGGAAAATTTCCTATGTGAAAGTAAAAAGCGGCGTCTTGACGAGTGATGCGCTTGTGTACAATGCCAACAAAGACGCTTTGGAAAAAGTAGGACAAATTTTTGTTGTCAAAGGCAAACACCAAACTGCGGTGGGAAAACTATTCTCGGGAGACATTGGAGTCATCACCAAACTGGATGTGAGTGGAACCAATGACACCTTGTGTGCCAAAAACCGACGCTACGCGTTGCAAGGCATTCGGTTCTCAACGCCAATGTTTGTGAAAGCGATTTTGCCAAAATCGAAAAACGATGAGGACAAACTCAACTCTTCTTTGCAAAAAATGACAGAAGAGGATGCGACCTTCCATACCGAGTACAATGCGGAAACCAAGCAAAACTTGGTCTATGCGATTGGAGATCAACACCTGGATGTCATCTTGACCAAAATGAAAGCCAAATACAAAGTGGATGTGTCCTTGGAACTTCCGAAAATCCCATATCGTGAAACCATTCGTACGAAAAGCATTGGGGAAGGGCGCCACAAAAAACAAACGGGAGGTCATGGTCAATTTGCCCATGTCTTTGTAGAGTTTGAACCAGTGGAAGAAGCCGATGAATTGATTTTTGATGAACGCGTCTTTGGAGGGGCGATTCCTCGCAACTATTTCCCAGCGGTGGAAGCAGGGCTGATGGAAAGTATGCACAAAGGCGTGTTGGGTGGATTTAAAGTCGTGAACGTCAAAGCAACCTTGTTTGATGGCAAATACCATGATGTGGACTCAAGTGAGATGGCCTTCAAATTAGCGGCGCGTTTGGCTTATAAAGATGGTATTGCGAAAGCGAAACCGATTTTGTTAGAACCATACGTACGCGTTAAAGTGTTGGTGGACGATGAGTATACCGGTGCCATCATCGGTGATTTAAACAAACGTCGCGGTGCCATCGAAGGGATGGAACTGGTGGATGATGCCCAAGTCATCATCGCCAAAGTGCCATACTCCGAGATGCTCGAATACGCGATGGACCTGCGCCAAATGTCACAAGGAAGCGCCACATATGAGCAAGAATTGAGCGAATATTTACCAGTACCGTCTAATATTGCGGAAAAAGTACTCGAAAACGTTCAAGTCGAAGAAGATTAAGAAAGAAAAGTGGATTTATCCACTTTTTTTGTCGTATAATCAAAGCAAAGGGAAGGTAGAACAATATGTACGAAACTTGTGTTAAGATGCTGCGTGCGCGTGGCGTGGAATTAGAGGACATCGCAGAGTGTGTCCTGTATCTGCAAGC
>JBOGAI010000145.1:0-1770 GCA_051655665.1 Erysipelotrichaceae bacterium
AAAATGCAAATTGGAATCAGCGTAACGTCTTCGCCAAATGAAGGAACCACGTTCACCTTAACTTTCCCTGAAAGCGAATATACTCAAATTGAATAGACAACGCATTTTCAAATAAAAAAGGACGTCCCCGCCACACAGCAGGATGTCCTTTTCTTTGTTTCAATACGTGTCAACGAGCTTATGCTCACTGATACCAATCCAACGCGTGGCTGGCTTATGCAGGCGTATTCGATTCGTCCTTAACAGAAGCGCTGCGAAGCGCTTGTACGATGTACTCAAACATTTTTTCAACAAGCACGAGCAAAAGAATAATCCAAAAGGTCCACGCAAAAACGTGAGCCATCTCCAAATTCAGCTTTGCATGTTGCATCTGCCGTCCAATTCCATACTGGACTTGTCCTAATATTTCAGCCATTACCCCAACCTTAAATGCCAGTCCAAAATTGGTGAGCAACGCCGCCTTGATGTGCGACAACGATAAGGGCAAATACACGCAACTGATTGCGTCAATCCATGACACTGGATAGATGCGCAGCACATCGAGCAGTGCAGCATCTATCGAGGAAAAGCCTGCTTGTATACTGTAATAGAAGGCTGGGAAAAGAACGAGCACAATAATGACACTCACACTTCCTTCACTACCCAACCAGATCAACACAACAATCATAAATGAGATGGTCGGCACACTTTTTAATCCCTTGACAAGAGGGTCGATGTATTCTTTTGCGACTTTGTTGCTTAGGGTAAAAATAGACAGCAACAAAGCAATGGTCGCCGCGATGCCAAGGCCGAGCACGCAACGGCCCAAAGTATAAAGAAGGGCCTGATAAAAAGTGAATTCAAATAGATGTTCATACATATGTTGTATTACTTTGAACAAAGAGGGCCAAATGATGGGGTTGTTTACCAAAACAAACGCTACTTGCCAAAGTACAATGATGACACTCACCAAAACGATGCGATGATGTTTTTGCTTCATGATGACTCCTACGTAAAAATGGATACGTTGATACGTATCCATTATATCATTATTCAGTAAAATCCGCTTCGTCGATTTCTAAGTTGAAGGGTTGCAAGAAAAGATTCAACTCTTCTTTCACTTCAAAAGCCTTCACATAACGAAGATTTTGGCGAATCCATGTGGTACTCGTCATTTTTGCACTAGGCACCCCTAGTAGATCCGCTCCTACACGTTCCACCAATGCTTCAATGAAACCTAAATCTTCTGGGGCGGCCTCATTCAAAAACGTTTTCAGCTTCTTCAAAACGGGTTGAACCGCATTTTCGCTGCCCTTTCGAACAAAAATCGCGGCTTGCGGGTACCCTTTTTCTTCAAGGCCCATTGCAGTGGCATACGTATCTTGCAAATCCGCCACAATGCTTAGCTCCACGCCCATCTCTTTGGCTTTGGCAATGGTTGCGCTTGCGGCTGGTTCCGCAAGCAAGGCCACATTTGCTTTGCCACTTAATAGTTGTGCTTGGACATCGTTTACCGAATTAAAATAGGTCGGTTGCACGCTAAGTTTTTGTTCAGCCAAGTACGTATCCAATACATATTGGGGTACTGCACCTTGACCAAACGCAGCGAGTTGTGGTTGCGCTTGGTAATCCGGTGTGCCAACCAAGTATAAATTCCCCCAACTAATCACAGCAGCTAAGCTGTATTGGGCACCGCTATTCATCAATTTCACCCCCAAATTGATGGGTGCAACAATCAAATCATCGGAAGGGCTTGGTTTCACCATCTCTGCCGTAATGATATCCGTACCA
>JBOGAI010000146.1:0-12799 GCA_051655665.1 Erysipelotrichaceae bacterium
AACAGGCGTCTGGAATCCCAAAACTTTATCAATTCCCGGGGAAACGATGGGCCATGTCCACTATGCGATTCATTACTTGAAGTCTCCACAATCGTTCCACATGGGGGACAACGTTGTCGTCATCGGGGCGGGCAACGTGGCCATGGATGCTGCGCGCACGGCCAAACGTCTTGGAGCCAAAGAAGTCACCATTTTGTATCGCAAAGACTTCGACTGGATGAAAGCAACCAAAGCCGAAATTCAGGAAACCTTAGATGATGGGGTCACATTCACCTTGTACCGTGCACCCAAAGCGATTGACGAAACAGGCATTGTCACTGTGGAGTCACGCAAAGTAGAGCGCGAAGATGGCAGTGTGGATTTCGTGCTCATTGAGGGCAGCGAACTGCATCATGAAGCCGATGCCATTTTGGTGGCCATCAGCCAAGGACCACGAAGCGTTTTGGTCAACACAACCCAAGAATTGCAGGCCAATCGCTGGGGCTTGCTTGTCAGCGACGAAGACGGACACACCACCAAAGCCAACGTGTATGCGTGCGGAGATGTGGTCACCGGTGCCAAAACCGTCGTAGATGCGGTTGCACGTGCCAAACGGGTGGCACAAACCATGCAACAAGAACTACGCGAATCCTAAAATAAGCACTTCCCACAGGGCGCAAACGCAGTGTGTGGGAGTGCTTTTTGGATTTGAAACCAGATGCAATCGTGGTATGATAAAACCGACAATAGAAAGGGGATGATTTTATGTACGAATGGCGCAAGCAAGAAAAAGCGTTGTACCTCCCTACCACACAACCACAACTCATTCTCGTACCTGCCATGCAACACGTCTGTATTCAAGGTGCGGGAAACCCAAATGGCGAGTCCTTTGAACAGCGCGTCAGTGCACTCTATGCCTTTAGCTATGCACTGAAGATGGGTGTCAAAAAACACTTTCCAGATAGCACAAGCGTTTTGGAATATCGGGTATATCCGCTTACTGGATACTGGGACATTAGCGATGCCGCGAAAATAAAGGGCAGTTGGCAAAAGGAGGATTTGGTGTATACGCTCTACATCCGTCAACCGGACTTTTTGCCAACCGACTTTGTAGAAGCCACATGGTCGCAAACTCTTCACAAAAACAAAGTTGCCCTCCTTGATAAAGTGGAGTGGGTTCATACACCAGAAGAATGGTGCATCCAAGCCTTGCACATTGGCTCCTACGATGAGGAACCGGCAACGTTTGCGAAGATGGAAGCCTATGCGGCAAGCATTGGCTATGCGCGCAGTGAGAAAACTCATACTGAGATTTACTTGAGTGATCCGCGTCGTGTGAGTCCAGAAAAACTCAAAACGGTTTTGCGTTTTCGGGTTCATAAACTCAAATAGAAAAGCTCCTTGCGGAGCTTTTTTTATTGCACAGGAGGAACGTAAACCGTAATCAAATTGTCCAAGGCGAAGTCGTGGTCCAATTCAAACAAGGAAACCCAAGTCAGTTTCTCCTGTTTGGAGCCCGCTGCACTCACGATGCAGACCTTGTGGTCAGCGTCATAGACTTCCATCAAATCCAATTTGACTTCACTTGCCACCAACTGGTCAAATACTTGCGGAATGAGGATGTGCATGCTTGGCACCAATTTGCGGTAATCAAAATCCAACGCATCAACGACCTGCAACCCTTCGATGGGATCGATTTTCAGTGCGGCAAAAATTGGGTCAAAAAAACTTTGCCCGCCCACGATGGTGACGTTTTCTTCTTTCGCTAACATTTTAACGGTATATTCCGCAACACATGGATGACCAGGAACGGCATACACCAAATCTTCGTGTGCCCCTTTTGCTTTGATCGCGGCGATGATTTCCGCATATACGGCCTTGAAATCGGCATGTGCTTCGTATACGGCATCAAAACTTTGGTACGCGATGCCTTCTTGGTCCAAATAGGCCACGACGGGATGCTGCGCAGTACGCAAATATAAAGGGTAGCCTTGGTGCAACAACGCATCCATGCCTTTGGGCAACTGTGCTTCGTCACCGGCTCCTAAACCAATAATATAGATCATAGTTCTCTCCTTACAGTTGTTTCAATTGTTCCAACAACATCAAACGGGCAAACAAATGGGTAAAGGTCATGTCGGAAATTTTGACCTTTAGGTTGGCTCGTTTCAACAACGCATCGCTGATTCCCAAACTTCCCCCAATTACAAATGCCGTTTTGGTATTCCCGCGAATGGCTTCCAACAATTTGGGGGTTGTCAATGCCTTACCATGCAAATCCAGGGCAATGACATACTCATCGCTTTGAATCTTGGCAAGCAACTGTGCCCCTTCTGCATCCTTGACTTGCTCAAGTTGAGCAGGGGAATAGTGTGCGGGCGCTTCCAAATCCTTGATCTCTACGATTTCAATGGGAATTTGTTTGCGAATGCTTTTCAAATCTTCTTCCAATTGGGCAACCATCCACTCTTCTTTGATTTTGCCCACACAATAAATGCGTAACATGGTGTCCTCCTTTGGTTTTTTCTAGCTACAAGATACCACGTTTGCCCAAACAAGCAAAGCAAAAGGGTTCCCTTCGTACACTACAACCAAACAAGCAGCACGAAATCGTGCTGCTTTTGATTGCGCCATTTATTGAAGGGTTACTTCTTTGGTGATGTATTTGCCTTCGCGGTATAGTTCTACACTGACGCGATCGCCCACCTTTTTGGTGTACAGCATGCGTCTAAAGTCTTTGAAGCTGGTGATTGCTTGTCCATCGAATCTTGTCATAATGTCTCCGATGGCAATCCCTGCCAATTCTGCAGCCGATCCTTTGGATACTTCTGCGATGAGCAACCCTTGGGTCATTGCTTCCTCTAACTTGAAATAATTGCGTTCAAATGTTGTAAGCTCAGATACCGAACGCGCGGAGATTCCAAGCAGTGGACGGACAACTTTTCCATCCTTGCCCAATTGTTCGATGACCGGAATGACTTCGTTGATGGGAATGGAGAACCCAATTCCCTCAACATTGGTATCGGAGATTTTCATGGAGTTGATTCCGATGAGTTCTCCTGCCATATTGATCAGAGGTCCTCCGGAATTTCCAGGGTTAATGGCCGCATCTGTTTGCATTACCATCGCATCCCAGTCATCCGTACCGTTGCCGTCCAAATCGACGCCAACCATCCGGTCGGTTCCGGAGATGATTCCATACGAAACAGACCCTTGGAATTCTAAGCCCAACGGAGAGCCCATCGCAATGACGCTTTCCCCTTTTTTCGTCAAGGACGAATCCCCGACTTTAAAGGCTTTGGCTTCAAAGTCCACTTGCATTTTCAACAAAGCCAAGTCCATGATTTGGTCGCTTCCCAATACTTCGGCTTCCACCTCTGAACCGTTGGCATAGGTAACCACTACATTGGTTGCCCCATCAATTACGTGATGGTTGGTCACAACATAGACGGTCTTTCCTTCTACGGAAATCACAGCTCCACTTCCGGTACCAATGGCTTGAGCGCCGACTAGGGAGGTGATTCCCACGACCTTCTCTTCGCTTTCGGCAACCAGCTTGGTCAAATCGCTGGTGACATCACTGACCACCCCATTGACAACGCGATCGCCAGCGTCCGTAGTTCCATTTTTTAGTTGATTCAATTGCACGGTGAGCAGGACATTCCACCCTAGTAGAATGGCCAAAAGTGCGGTTACGACTTTTTTCATGAAATAGTTCCTCCAATCAAAATTTGAAACTGACTTGCAGCACGAACTTTCAAATGGGTGGCATCGACTCCATGCAAGGCAAAGGTTTCATGTAAGACCTTTAGCGCAAGTTGTGGATGATTGCCTTCTTCTGAAAGGTGTGCCAATACGATTTCTTTTGTTTGTGGGCCGACAAGTTTGGCAAGCAAACCTGCTGCATCTTCATTGCATAAGTGTCCACTATCTGATAAGATCCGCTGCTTGATGGACATTGGACGATTCGTGGCCATCAGCAGTTCAACGTCATGATTGCTTTCAAAAATATAGTAATCAGCATTGCGAATCAGTGGCAACAATTCTTCTTTCACATAGCCGGTGTCGGTAATGTAGACCAAAGAATGGCTTTCACTTCTTAGCACATAGCCCATCGTGCCCTCGCTGTCATGTGAGAGCGGAATGGCGGTAATGACAACATCCTTGATGGTCCACTGCGCCAAGGGTTCTACCGGGGTATGCCCGTGAACGCGCAGCGCAGCATGTCCATATTTTGGATAGGGTTCAAACAGTTTCACCGCCGAGATGTGATCGGAATGCGAATGCGTCAGCAAGAGCGCATCGATTTTTTCAACGTCTAGTTGTAAGCTGGCAAAACTGTTTTTTAGGTATTTTTGGGTTGTTCCACAATCGATGAGGATATGGGTGTCTTTGCTTTTCACAATGCACGCATTGCCCTTGGAACCACTGGCTAACAAAGCAAACTTCATGCTAGCACCCCAGGTAGTTACATGGATTTTTACGCGATCCATTGTAGCGAATTTCAAAGTGGACATGCGGTCCGGTTGCCACCCCGGTTTGTCCGATTTGCCCGATGACTTCCCCTTGGGTTACCGTTGATCCAACGGGTGCATAGCCCGGGCGATTCAAGTGACCATAATACGTCACAAACCCGTTGTTGTGGTTGATTTCCATCCAGTATCCATTGATTGGATGCCAGCTGTTGATGATGACTGTTCCACGGTCACTTGCATAGACGTTTCCATAACGGCTGTATAAATTAACCACATCAATCGCGGTATGGTTGGCATAGCAATACCAGCCGCAGGTAACGCGTGGATTGTCGACCGGCCATCTAAAGCGTCCTGAACCCAAGTTTGGAACAACTTTGGTTCCGATGCTGATGATTTCCGGTTGGGCTGCCTCTGTGACAAGCTCTGACATTTTTTCCCCTTTGACCAGTTCCCCATTGACATAGGTTTCTTTGTACTTCACGTTTTTCTTCCCATACTTTTCGTTTTGGATGGTGTTGCGCACCCCTTCACGAATGTTGGCATCGTAGACGTATTGGGTTGGAGGTGGGGTAACCTTTTCTTGTTTTAACACTTCTTTTTCCACTACGACCGTAATCGGTGAGTCTGGTTGCTGGACATTGAGCTCCATACCCGGCTCCAACACTTGGTTTTGGGATATGATTTTGTCTGAGTTGATGGACATGACATGTTCCACCGTCAAATCCTGCAACCACGCAATCCCTTCGATGGTATCGAAGTCTTGCACGGTATAGTAAACGGGCTTTGCATCATACCCATAGCTCAAGTACGACAAACATTCATCCCGATTTTTCAAGATTTTGCTAGCCGGAGCCAACCCTTTGGTTACGGTCGCACTTTCCACCACTTCAAACGAGATTTCACGTGTCCCATAGGTAGAGAGCTCTGGAATTTTTTGTTTATTCGTCAGCATGGTCCACGCCTCTTTGGAAATGTAGTTGAGCACATACAAATCGCGTGCCTCTCTAAAATCATCGATGTCTTTGACATAGGCTATTGAGCCATTGCTGAACTCCACCTTGTTGGTTTCAATGGAAAACATATCGTTTTGATCCAAATAGGTCAAGATTTCTTCATCTTTGTCTTCATAGTTTTGATAGGTCAACACTTCCTTTACGAAGATGTCTTCGCCAAACCATAGTTTCGTATTGGGAAAGGTTTCTTCATAGCGCTCTTGATACACTTTAACAAGCAAAGCATCCAATTTCGCACGGTCTTGAATGACGCCCAAACGTTGTTCTTTCAAATATACTTCGTATACTTCTCTTTGTTCGGTGCTCACATCGAGCAGTTTTTGTTCGATGATGGACTCCCCAACAAAGGCTTCATTGGTAAAGGCAAAGGAAGCGGGTTGTTCCATGGATGAGAAGGCCAATACTAGACTTAACACAACAGCCCCCGCTCCCAATAGCCCCTTTTGCCATTTATGCATATTCACCCTCCTCATAGTTGAAGAAGCAGTTAATCGACTTATTAAACGCCAGTTCAATGGTACGGGTTGCACCATTACGGTGTTTCGCAATGTTCACTTCTGTACGGTCGGTATCGTCGCCCTTGGTTTCATCACGATTATAATATTCGTCACGATACAAGAACATTACAATATCGGCATCCTGCTCGATCGCACCCGACTCACGCAAATCCGACATCATCGGACGTTTGTCTTGACGTTGTTCCACGCTTCGGGACAACTGCGAAAGCGCAATGACCGGAACCTCGAGTTCACGGGCCAACGCCTTCAAGTTACGGGAAATTTCCGATACTTCTTGTTGACGGTTGTCGCCTCCCCCCTTGCCACTGCCACTGATGAGCTGCAAGTAGTCAATCAAAATGAGGTCAAGGCCATGCTCTGCTTTGAGTTTACGGCATTTGGAAAAAATTTCGCTTACTTTAATGCTCGCGGAATCGTCAATAAAGATTTTGGATTGCATCATTTGATTGGCGGCTTCGTTGAGCTGATTGAATTCATCGTCTTTCAAAAATCCCGTACGCAACTTGCTGGATTCCACTTGGGATTTCGCAGAAAGCATACGTTTCATCAAGGCCTCCGCGGGCATCTCCAAAGAGAAGATGGCCACAGAATCCGGGTTTTCCTGACTTGCTCCCAATGCAAGGTTTAGGGCAAAGGCGGTTTTCCCCATGGAAGGACGTGCTGCCAAAATAATCAAGTCCCCGCGCTGAAAGCCGTTGGTGGTGCGATCCAAATCGCGAAAGCCCGTCCCAATCCCGGTAACCGCTTCCTTGTTTTCACGCAAACGGTTGATTTCGTCAATGACTTCCTCCACCACGTTGCGTGAGCTTTTGAAATCACTGGTACGACGTGTTCGGGTCACTTGCAGGATGTCCTTTTCGGCTTTGTCCATGACGTAATCCAAATCATTGGATCCGTCAAAGCCCTCTTTTACAATGAGTTCCGCCGTCGCGATGAGCGAGCGCATGTGGGCTTTGTTTTTGATGATGTCAATGTAATACCCTGCGTTGGCAGAAGAAATGGCACCATCACTTAAGCGAATCAGGTATTCAATTCCTCCCACATCTTGAAGCTGGTTTTTATCATTCAATCTTGAAATCACACTGGTGGCATCCAACGGTTTGGTTGCTTCCATCAATTCGTGCATGATTGCGTAAAGGATTTGGTGGGATTCCAAGAAGAAGTCTTCACTTTGCAAATCCTGGTCTTTGCATACCGCTGCAACTTGTGGATAAATCAACAATGCGCCAAGAATTGCCTGTTCGGCTTCTACGCTGTGGGGCAGTTCCTTGTACAGTGACATGGTTATTCCTCGCTTACGTGTACGCGAATCTCACCGATGACTTTGTTCTTATACAAGTCAATACGCATAGTGGAATACCCCAAGCTTGAAATGGCATGCGTATCCAACATTTTGCGTTTGTCCAAGTAGATTTGGTGTTTTTTGTTGAGTTGTTCAATGATTTGTTTGGTGGAAACCGAACCAAAGACACGTCCGTCTTTGCCTGCTTTGATGCGAAACTCCAAGGTGAGTTTCGCAAGTTGCTCCTTGAGTGCCATCGCGTCCAATTCTTTTTGTTTTTCCGATTCGGCTTGCGCCTGTTTTTGTTCCCCCAACACTTCCATGCTGCGTTTTGTCGCTTCTACCGCCAAGTTACGGGCTACTAGAAAGTTGCGTCCGTATCCATCGGCTACGTCTTTGACTTCCCCTTTTTTTCCAACATTTTTAACGTCTGCTAATAAAATTACTTTCATAATGTTTCCTCCTGTGCAACTACTTCATCTAAGATTTGATACAATTCATCCCGAATGGCTTCCACATTGCTGCGTTCACGCTGTAAGGCTGCGGCATTGAAGTGACCGCCTCCTTGCATTTTTTCCATGATGTATTGTACGTTTACTTTTTCTCGCGAACGCGAGCTCACTGCGACAAGTTGATCGTCAATATAGCCAATGACGAAGGCTGCTTCAATGTCTTTGATCGAAAGCAAGGTATCGGCAACCTGTGACATTATTGTACGATTCAAATGTGTCAATTCTGTGACAGCCGCCACAATGATTTGCGGATTGTAGCGGGTGACGTATTTCATAATCAAGGCTTTGGCTTCAAAGTCTTGATAGTTTTCTTGTAACAACTCCTCAGCTTCTAGCGGGTCTACACCATAACTTTTCAGCTTGGCGGCTGCTTCAAACGTTCGTACTCCTGTGCGATTTTTAAAGTGATTGGTGTCAATCAGCAAGCCTAGGTACATCACCATGGCTTCGTCTTCGGAGATGTCGATTTTATTGCCTTGGTAGTCGAGCATTTCCGCAACCAATTCACTTACGCTGGATGCACTGGTTTCAACATACACAATAAGCGGGTTTTCATAAAAGCTTTCAGAGCGTCGATGATGGTCGATGACAATTTTGCGTTCGACGCGTTCAATCAACAACGGTGCATTGGCATGTTTCGGATTGTGATGGTCTACCACCAAAATCAAGTCGTTTCCAGAAACCAACCGCACAGCCTCTTGATCGCTGATAAAGCGATGGCGGGTTTCAAATTCTTCTTTCATCACATTCATCGTATCTTGCAACTGCGGTTCAATACCACCACTTTTGGATACAATGTAGGTCTCCTTGCCATAGGCTTGCGCAATGCGTGACATTGCCAAAGCAGAGCCCATACAGTCGAAGTCCATGACTTTGTGTCCCACCACAAAAATACGGTCGGCTTCCAAAATGGCTTCTTTGATGGCTTGTGCCATAATGCGCACACGCACACGTGAACGTTTTTCCTGTGCCTGCGAGCCACCTCCATAAAATTCCGTGTCTTCTCCATGGCGTTTCGATACGATTTGGTCCCCCCCGCGCACTTGCGCGAGTTCAATCAAATCATTCAAGACTCCATCCAGTTCCACCAAGTCTGCGTTGCCCCGTACAAAGGCCAACGACAAGGTAATCGGCAAATCAATGCTTTGCGATTCCAATCGCACTTGATTGAGGATGGCAAATTTTTGCATTACCAAATTTTGATACGTTTCCTCATTCAAAACCATGAAGTAGCGATCGCTTTTCAAACGGCGCAACACGATGTTGTTGGCTTTGGCCCATTGGTTTACCAACGGTCGAATGGTGGTGTTGATCATGTTGACTTTCGCATCATCACTGTATTCTGCCAGTTCGGCATAGTTGTCGATGTGTAAAATCCCCAATACCAATTGTTCTTTTTCCAAACGGTTCTTGACGTTGACGTAGGTTTCGATGTCCTTTACAAAAAGCACCTGCGCATTTTCCTTGCGCACGACTTCGTACAGATGTTTGCCATCGTGTGCCGTAATGGTGTCGACATCATCTTGAAACAAACGATTGATTTCCGGCATCCAAGCCGTCAACTTCTTCCCGACCAAGGACGCATTTTGCTGGCTTAAATATTCGGAGATCCAGGTCACCGTGTAGTTGGCATCATAGGTCACAATCCCCATCTTCGCAAGACTTAATGCGTCTTTTACGTCATTGCCAAGAACGCGCGAAATATTAATGGCACTTTTGGATTGGGTTTTGCGGCTGGTCAAAATGATCCACCATGCCAGCAAAGCGTTGATTACAATCACCCCTGCGATGATGGTGGCAACCAAAACGTAACCAAACAAGGCCAAGATGAGTGCCGCCACCACTTCAAGCACGAGAATCGTGAGCAGCTGGAGTTCGACTTTAGCTAATTTTGTCATGCATAATCCCTCTCTTTATATCCCCTTTAAGATCTTGTACGGTATCAAAAATACCTAAAATGAGTAGCAGATTGTTTGCAAAGGGGATGAATACCGCCAAGGCAACCAACCAAACATATTTTCGTTTATCAAAGACAACCAACAAGAAGGCTGCCACACTCGCACCATAGAGAATATTGACCATGGACACGATAAGATACAGGAACATTATACCATTATTTAGCGATGGACTCAAAGCAAGAAGGTTCGAACCAAAGGAGAGTACCAAAACAATCAAAGAGAACCAACCAAAGCCTTTGGGCAAGCGCCATTGGACAATGGAAGGCAAGGGTTGAGTGGCAAATTTCAAGCGTTGCAGCAGGATTGTTCCAAACATATGGATGACAAACCCTTCCAAAACAGCGGTTAAAATAGTTGTTAGAAAAAGGAGCATGAGCACTAGGTTTCCAAGCATCTGTGGATTGGAAAACGGAAGGCTTTGCAACACCTGTTGCAGCATTTGAATGTCCGCTCCTAAATCGTATCCAAAAAAGCCTGCAAACAAAACGGTGGTCATCAAATACGAAAACAAGGTTACGCCAATGGTGAGTGCTAGCAAGTTTTGACCCGCCCACTTTTGACGAACGCCATGTCCATATGCAAGACCGATAAGCAAACTGCACCCCAGATAAAAATGTGTCTGAGGGGTGGCGAGGATGACAGCTAAAACAACCATGCCAAAAGCAGGCAACAAGGCAGACCTGAAGCCATATTTGACGCAATAGATCATGATGGGCAACGCCATGAACCAATTCAAAATCAGTTCAAAGACCATCCCGGTTTGCCGATTAAAAAAAAGGGCGACCCCGACGATGGCCATCATCATGGCTCCATCGCTTATTTTTTTGACATTGTTGTTCATAGTTCATTCTCCTACTCTAAAATTTGAAAAACCTCCACCGTAGCGATGGAGGTTATCTATTATTCACTTACGTAAGGAATCAAAGCCATTTGACGAGCACGTTTGATTGCTGCCGCTAATTCACGTTGGTGTTTAGCGCAAGTACCAGTAACACGTCTAGGAATAATTTTTCCGTTCGCAGAGATAAAACGTTTCAATAATTCTGTATCTTTATAGTCGATTGTTTCAACTTTATTTTTGCAGAAGTAGCAAACTTTTTTACGTCCGCCCATACGTTGTTTTTTGAAAGCCATGGTAGAGAGCTCCTTTCTATCGTTTGTTTAAAATGGAAGATCATCACTAGCAATATCTAGTGTGTCTGAATCTGAAAAGTCATTGTAGGTATCCGGAGTATATGCATTTTGATTTTGGTAGCTGTTGCTAGGCTGCGAAAACTGTGGCTGACCTGCAAACGGTTGACGTTCACTTGATGCAGCTTTTGATTCCAACAGCTGTACGCTATCGCATACCACATCGGTAGTATATACTTTACGGCCACTTTGATCATCGTAGCTACCGGTTTGAATTCTTCCTTCAACCCCAACCAAAGCACCTTTACGGACGTATTGGTTCATAAAGTCTGCGGTTTTATTCCAAGCGACGCAAGAAATAAAATCAGCTTGTTGCTCTTGGTTTCCTTGAAAACGACGGTTGCATGCGACAGTGAAACTCACTACAGACATGCCGCTGTTGGTTTTTCTTAGAACCGGATCTTTGGTAATTCTACCGACTAATACGACACGATTGATCATAGATATCTCCTTTTATGATTTACTTCTCAGCTTCTGTTTTGATAACCATTGTACGCACTACATTGTTATTGATGCGAGTCAAACGTTCGAATTCAGAAATTCCCTCGTTTGTTGCAGTAACGTGCATTAGTACATAGTGACCTTTGTTCATGTGGTTGATTTCGTAAGCGAATTCTTTTACGCCCCAGTCTTCAACGTTATCGATTGATCCGTTGTGATCTGTGATAATCGCTTCCAAAGAAGCTTTTACCTCTTGGCGCACCGCATCTTCCAAAGTTGCGTT
This sequence comes from Erysipelotrichaceae bacterium, assembly GCA_051655665.1. Lineage (GTDB taxonomy): Bacteria > Bacillota_I > Bacilli_A > Erysipelotrichales > Erysipelotrichaceae > JBOFMT01. The sequence continues at coordinate 11,653 of JBOGAI010000146.1, forward strand.
CACAATGTACATGATTTCGTATTTCTTCATTTTGTACACCTCCTTGTGGTCTTTTGGCCACACTTCATGAATGTGGCAAGGGGGGATATAGAAAATATCTACCCGTACCTAAGATTATACCAACAAACCGCTTGCTTGTAAAGTTACCAAACAAGGAATTTGTCCAAAAACATGAATTCCCATATTACCGTCTAAAGTCATCGGGGGTGGTTACTTTGCTGTTTTCATAACTGCCTTTGACCATGAAGACGCCAACGTTTTCTTCCAACACACTGGCATCATCGGTAAGATCTCGCCCCTGGTCCAATGCTTTTTGATAGGCAGGCACCAACAAGCTGGTTTTGAATGCTTGTGGAGTCTGGGCATGCCATAAGGTAGCGCGTGGTGGCGTATGACGAATCATGCCTTGATCGACGACTTTGATGGTATCTTTTACCGGCACCCCCAAAATGGCAGCATCGTGCAGCTTCATCGCATCCAGTAATGCGTCCAAGTCAGACATGGCCAGGTACGGACGCGCTCCATCGTGGATGAGCACATACGGTTGATTGACCCTCTGCAAAGCATTGTTTACGCTGTGTGCACGCGTTTGCCCACCCTGTACAAGTTCAACCGGGTAGGTTTGCATCAATTGAATGAGGGCATCATCGCTCGGTGCATACGTGACCAAAATTTGTTTGCACCGCTCATCCCCCATAAACAACTGTAAGGTTTGTTCAATAATGGTTTTCCCATCTTGCACATACAATAATTTGTTATATCCTAGGTTGGCTCTGGTTCCACTGCCCGCGGCCAATACGATTACACTGTATTTCATACGTCCTTCTCCTTTGCGAAAAAGAACCCTAGAGTCCACATTTCAATTGGGCATTGCAGTTGGTGCACGTGTTGCATCCCCCAATGTCTTCCACAATCCCTTCCAAACAAATCGGACAAATGTCGCCGACTTCACTGCCGATGTTGCGATCTTGTCGATCGGAGCGCAATACGCTTTTTTCTTTTTCCGCCAATTCTTCTTTCACGTTAACGCCAAAGTCTTTCACCAAATCCAATTGGTTCCAGTCGCTGTCTTCGTCGTTGGTCAAGGACAATACCTGCGTGTCACGGCTGCCATCGACATACACCGTCCCCCCTTTGGCTCCTCCTT
>JBOGAI010000147.1:0-2445 GCA_051655665.1 Erysipelotrichaceae bacterium
CAAATTTTGTTGGAATCAAACAATGTCTCACAAAGTCTGCTTTTGTCACTGGAAGGAGCACCTTCTGCCTTACAAGTTCCACTTGCCTCGCTTTGCAAGCAACTAGAGCAAAATCCAGCAGATTTCACGGCGTACTTGTCTTTTTTGCAGGAGGAACAAATGCATGAAATCGAGCGGCTGATGAAAATGTTGTATCGTTTTCAGTTGGTTGGCGCACACGATGCTGCCTTTCAATTGCACCGCATGGTGGAAACCACTGCCCAATGGTTGACCCAAGAGCGTGCAAATCGTCAGAAAGTTCGTTTAAGTACGTATGAGTGGTGGGGGATGTTGCCCCTGGTCATGGTGACCTTGGTTTTTATGATCATGATGTTTGAAGTAATGGTTGGAATGCTTGGAAAGGGGGTGGGAATATGAAAGCATTTTTTGAAGAATATGGAATGGTGTTGATTGTGACAATTGTCGCGGTGGGCATGATTACTTTTTCTATGGGGTTTCGTGATACGTTAGGTGAAATGATTTCCGATAACTGGACCCGTATGTTGCAAGCAGGAGAAGTGGAATGAAGGGAGCTTTTGAGTATGCGTTGCTGATGCTGGTGGGCATTCCTTTGATTTGTGTACTCATCAGTTTTGCTGAGGTGGCGCTTACGCTCAATCAGGCACGTGTCTTACAGGAAAGTGTTGTCGCGATTATTGAACACCAACACCGCTATGATGCATCCGTTGCGCAATTGATTGAAGCGCAGCAAGCGACGTGTCCTCCCTGTAGGGTAAGTGTGGAACGCACGGATTTACGTTACCAAGTTTCGGTGCGCGTACCATTGCGCCTGCGCTGGATTCCACTCGAGCGCACGGGGACCTTGACCACATATACCTACTACATTCCATGAGACCAAAAAGACCTAGCATATGCTAGGTCTTTTTACGATAAGTTATGTTCGCATTACGTGCAATACAAAAAAACATGGCTAGCCATGTTGATTTTTTCGGTTATTGTAGATTTACTTTCTTAATGCGTCCAATCCCAATGGTGCCATCTCCTGTATGTGCGGAAATCACAGCCATAAATTGTGTCAGCAGCACCGGTTGACCAGTTTGCTGTTCCAATTCCGCTTTAATATGAAGGGCATTCTCTTCGTTGTTCAAGTGAATCACCATCCATACATAGTGGCTTGGATCATCTACTTCTTGAATGTGTTTGGCTGCTACGTGATAGGCCTTTTTCAAAGTGCGAACTTTGTCAAAGACATCGATGGCACCATTTTCCACTGTCAAGATGGGTTGAATCTTTAAAAGTCCTCCCAATGCGGCTGCTGCGGCTGAAATTCTTCCTCCCGCGCGCAAGGTTGTAAGGGTTTTGGGAATCAACAATGCGTATAACTCCCCTTGGGTCTCAAATAAGGTCTTAATCTCTTGAGCACTTTTTCCTTGATTTAAAAGGTCTTTTGCCCATTTCAACATGACGACCAGTGGCTGGCAGACAAATGTTGAGTCAATGACAACAACTCTCCCTTCATACTCTTGCGCCAATTGCATCGCACTTGCGCAAGTTCCACTTAGGTTTTTAGAAAGGGGATAGTACAGGACTTGATCGTAGGTTTCTAACAATTCATCCCAGCAGGCAAGAAATTGACCAGGGCTGGGTTGGGTTGTGGTGACTTTATGGTTTAAAGAAAGGTGGTGGACCAACTCTTGAGTGGAGATGGTTTCTTGATCTACGTACTCTACACCGTCAACAATAACGGGCATTCGTATAACGTGGACTCCTAACTCTGCTGCTTCTTCTTTGGAAATGTCGGCAGAGGAATCGCAAACTAAAGCAACTTTGTTCATTTGATATCACTCCTCCTGGATATTATACCTTTTTTTGGGCTACTTTACAACAAACCATAAGAACTTGAACGTTATTCACATGCTTTTCTACAAACATCTTTGGCTAGCAAAAAAAATGAAATTTGTAGTTTACAAAAAAACCAATACCATGTATAATTTAATAGCAATCGAAAGATTGGACAAAATGGCGGCTGTGGTGAAGTGGTTAACACAGCGGGTTGTGGTCCCGTCATGCGTGGGTTCGAGCCCCATCAGTCGCCCCATTTGAAACAAATAACAGCGCAAGCTGTTTTTTTATTTTTCGAAAATGGCTCTTTACAAAGATTGAAAAATCGCTTATAATTTTAGAGCTTAAGACATATGGCGGCTGTGGTGAAGTGGTTAACACAGCGGGTTGTGGTCCCGTCATGCGTGGGTTCGAACCCCATCAGTCGCCCCAAATGAACTAGTAGCGACGTAGCGTCGTTTAAAAAGACATCGTACTATGTCTTTTTTTTTGTTGGTGCGCAGGTTGGCTTACCCTGTGGTTTCAGGGAGGGCAGACTGGCTCTTTTTTTGTTTGCGATATTGGAATGGGGACATCCCCAATTTGGTTTTGATCGCCTGTGCA
>JBOGAI010000148.1:0-5534 GCA_051655665.1 Erysipelotrichaceae bacterium
CGATGATGCAACCCTATTTCAGCGTGGTTGCGATGGAAGATACAACGTCCCATTACTATATTGCGGGACAGAAAGAGAGGTAAGCATGGGTTTGTTATTTGAAGGTGTAACACTGGCGAGTGCACTGACTTTGTTGGTATTTGTTGGTGTGTGGATCTTTTTGAATGAGATTACACGTCGCAGCAAAGTGGTGTCATTGCTTGCGTATGTGGTATTGCCGATTGTATTAGCAGTGCTCATTTTCACCAACGTGCTTTATTCCCCAACGGGGTATACGTGGTTTCCCTGGGTAAAAGTAATTTCAGCTTTGCTTGGTGTATATGGATTTATGGCCATTCGTTTTACCAAATGGGGACAAGGCAAATTCGCGGTGATTTTCCCCGTGATGATTTTGGCGGTCAACATTGCGGAAGCGGTGTATCGTGAATTGCAAGTTTTTGCAACGTACAAAGAACTGACCGTGGATGCGGGGGGTGTGCTTGTGCTAGGTGGGGGATGGAATATCCTCAATGCCATCGCTGGGGTCATTTGCATTGTAACCCTTTGTGGGTTTGCGGGTATCAAAGTATCCAACGATAAAACCAAAGATATGATTTGGCCGGATATGACATGGATGTACATTGCAGGCTACACGCTGTGGAACTTTGCGTATGTCTACAACTGTATTTCAAGCCGTGCGATGTATGCCGGGTTTGGCATTTTGCTGGCTGCGGTATTGGCAGAATACTTTTTCAAGCGAGGCGCGTGGTTGCAACATCGTGCGCAAATCTTATCGTTATATGCCATGTTCTCTTTGTCCGTAGATTTCCAACAATGGAGTGTATTCCAAATTGTGCCGACGTACACAGAGTCGGTATTGTGGGGCATAGGAGTGGTTTCGTTTCTCTTCAATTTAGGGGTACTTGTCTATATGCTGTATACGATCAAAACAAAGAAAAAGAATCCGCTCAAAGAAGATGTATATACGGATACAAAAGCGTATCAAAAAAATCTAGTTGCCAACAATTTGGTCTAACCAAATCCCGCCATTGCATCAGTGCCGAAAAGGCAATCGCGGTATGGAAGAAGCAAGTGCGTTATGATGTCTCATAATGCTGCATGCTTCTTTTTTTGTGGTCAATATTTTCAATCAAGGGCCTATGGTTGAACCCGATCAGGGAGTCGTTGTTGAGTCCGATAATCCTATTCCCCGGCGCGATCAGGGGTTGAGCGATGAAGGATGGCGTATGGCTTCCGACCACGAAAAACCGGGATGGCATCCGAATAAAAAAAGGACAGATCCTATCGGGATCTGTCCACTTGCTCTCTATTCGTTGGAAAATGCCATTGCGTTCGCAGACGGCTTTATTTTTGGAAAAACCAGTAGTTCAAAATCGCGAAGTACTCCCGAATCATAAAGTTGGGGCGAAGCAATGGGATGGTCTTGGCTGGCAAAGTAACGCATTGCAAGTCCAAATCACGACAGATGAGTTGGGAGCGAAACAAGTGATAATCGCTTGAGATGACTCGCAACGCTTCGTTTGGGGGCAGCAGCGCTTTGGAGAAGGTTAGATTTTCGACCGTGTCCGCAGAGTAGGGTTCTTCTACAATTTGAGCTTCGGGAATACCTTGGGCCATCAAATAGGTTTTCATGGCCGTACTTTCGGCGATGGTGGAATAGGAACCGATCCCCCCACTGACAATGAAGATGGTTTCGGGTGCCTTTTGATACAGGGCGAGCGCTTCTTGCAGGCGAAGTTCCAAGGAAGTGGTAATTTGGTCGTTGATCAGTCCCGCACCAAGAACAACCGCGTAGCGAGGAGAAGGGGCATCACTTGGACGCATGGCACAAACAATGAGTGCTTCAATGAACAAAAAGGAACAAAGCAGCAAACTGAGAACCGCCTTGATGGAAAAACTCATCCATCGTGGTACGTGGGCCAAGATGCCTCCTTTTACGAGTAGGTCAATCGTAGCAACGATGACCAACACACAACCAAATAGGACAAGCATGGGGATGAAATTGACTTCACCAAATTGCGAAGTGACCAAAGCACAATACAACAGCAGTGCAGCACCCACTGCGAGCAAGAGGAGCGGGACTCGTCGAATCTTTTGTTTTGTTTTCTTCTTCATAGCCACCTCCCATATGTATATCAAGTCTATATGATATCGCTAGGATTGTAAAGGTGATGCCTGTTTTTTTTCGTGTGAAAGATACGTAGATCTTGGAAGTGTGGTATCATAAAAAAAGACATAGAAGGGTAGGGATGTAGATGTATAAAATTGGATTTGTCGGTTGTGGCAATATGGGGCAAGCCATGTTGAAAAGTCTTTTGAAACAAGAGGAAATCCAACCAAATGAAATCATTGCCAGCGCCAAAAGTGAGGCAACGCGTGCCGCATTGCACAATCTAGGAGTCGAGGTGGCGGACCACAACGCAGCCATCGCCCAAGCACAACTTATTGTGTTGGCTGTAAAAAAGGAACAGTATCCCCACGTCGCACAAGAGTTGATGCCCAACTTGCGCAAGGATGCCATCCTCATCTCGATTACAACAGGATATTCCTTGGCTCGTTTGCAAGCGTTGTTTGAGCCGACGACCAAAGTCGTCTTGACAATGCCCAACACGCCAGCCTTGGTGCAAAAAGGGGTCAGCGCTGTGGTCTATGGACAACACTGTACGGTCGATGACATGCAACTGGTGGAAGCCTTTTTCGAACACTTTGGCAGTGTCGTATCCATTGGGGAGGACCAGTTGCCGGCTTTTGTTGCCCTGGCGGGCAGTTCCCCCGCTTATTTCATGATGGTGTTGGAAGCAATGGCGGATGCGGCCGTGCATTTGGGATTGCCACGTAAAATGGCGTATGAAATAGCAGCCAAAACCATGGAAGGCAGTGCTACTTGGTTTTTGGAATCCAAGAAGCATCCTGGAGAGCTCAAAGATCAAGTCTGTTCCCCCAAAGGAACAACCATTGAAGCCGTACGCGTTTTGGAAGCCCACGGGATACGCTCGACTATGGTGGAAGCGATGTTGGCTTGCGCCGACAAAGCCCAGCTCAAGTAAAAAAAGAGATCGTTCGATCTCTTTTCTTTTGCTATTTTTTAAATTGGCTGGCGAAACGATAGCTGTCTTTGCACATCGTAACCAAGTCTTTTTTCGCAACCCATCCCAAAACCTCTTTTGCTTTTTGGGTGTCAGCGTAACACGTTGCGATGTCACCTGGGCGACGGTCAACGATTTGGTACGGTACTTCGATGTGGTTCACCGATTGAAAAGTATTCACTACTTGTAACACGCTGTAGCCATTTCCAGTTCCCAAGTTAAACGCATCAATCCCTTTGTGGGTCGCAACATAATGTAAAGCACTCACATGACCAAGAGCCAAATCGACCACGTGGATGTAGTCGCGAACACCAGTGCCGTCTACGGTTGGATAATCATTGCCATAGACGCTAAGTTTTGGCAGTTCCTGCAAGGCCACTTTTACGATGTACGGCATCAAGTTGTTTGGAATGTCGTTTGGATTTTCCCCAATCAAACCACTATCATGTGCACCAATCGGGTTGAAGTAGCGCAGCAAAGCGACCGAAAAGTCTGGGTTCGCTGTACAGACATCTGTTAGGATTTGTTCAATCATCAATTTGGTAGTGCCGTAAGGGTTAGTCGTGTGCAGTGGAAACGCTTCGGTAATCGGTACGCTTTGTGGATTGCCATACACGGTTGCCGAAGAGGAAAAGACCATATGGTTTACCTTGTAGGCCAGCATCAGTTCGCAAAGATTAATGGTGGACACCAGGTTGTTGTGATAATACATCAATGGTTTGGCCACGCTTTCTCCAACGGCTTTGTAACCGGCAAAGTGAATGAGTGCATCAATGCGGTGGCTTTGAAAGACGTGTTCCAATTTGGATTTGTCACACAAGTCCAGTTCATAAAAAGTAACTTCTTTTCCGGAAATCGCACGAATGCTTTGTAAGACTTCCGGTTTGGAATTGTAGAAGTTGTCGACCACAATCAATTCATGGCCTGGTGCCAATAGTTCGACACAGGTATGTGAACCGATGTAGCCGGTTCCTCCCGTTACTAAAATGTTCATAAAATTCCCCTCCATGTTTACGCATCAAGTGTATCATAAATCATCTGAAATTGACAGTGGCCAAAAGCGTTGTCCAAGCTCTTAACAAAAGTTGACAAAACTTCTCAAGCAAAAAAGACCCTAACGGGTCTTTGCTTCTTTTTGATTGCGTTCGTAGATGGTTTTTAGTCCCACAAAAGTCAAGTTGGGGTCATACACATCAATGAGTTTGGTCTCATCACTAATGATGCGCCCTAGTCCACCGGTCGCAACAACCAAAAACTCTCGTTTCAATGCTTTTTTAAACTGTTGGATGATGTATTCGGTTTGACCGATGTAGCCATAGACCAACCCGGCTTGCATTGATTGCACGGTATTGCGCGCAAGGATGGATTTGGGTTTGACGATTTCAATTTCTGGCAACTTGGCGGCATTGGACCACAAGGCTTGGGCAGAAATTTCAATACCCGGTACAGTTACGCCATAGGCGAATACACCCTTTTCATCGACAAAGTCGAAGGTGGTTGCCGTACCAAAGTCGATGACCAAGCAGGCCTGGTTGTAGGTGTAGTACGCGCCTGCCAAATCGACGATGCGATCTGCTCCAACGCTTTTGGGGTGCTCGGTTTTGACCTCGATTCCGGTTTTGATGCCCGGCCCGATCAAAATGGGCTCTTTGCGCAAATACTTGCGCAGGGAATTGTTGAAGGAATGCATGATTTTGGGTACAACGCTGGATACAATGATGTCATCGATGTCTTCAATGGTTTTGGATTTACTCATCAAGAAATTCAGTAAGACAATACCGTACTCATCGCTGGTGCGTTGCATTTTGGTCGTCATGCGATAGGTCCCTATCAACGCTTCACCTTCAAAAAAACCAATGGTGATGTTGGTGTTTCCAATGTCGATGGCAATTAACATGTTTCTTTCTCCTTTGCAATGTCCATCATTCGCATCAAAAGTGCTTTGGCCACTTCCTCTTTGGTCAATAAGGGCATTTGGGTCACGCTGTGATCGAGGAAGGTAACCTTGTTGGTGTCGGTTGCGAAACCGGCACCAGCCTCAAAAATATTATTGGCGACAATCAAATCGACATGCTTGGCTTCCTTTTTCAAGCTTGCATGTTCAATCATGTGCTCGCTTTCCATTGCAAACCCGCACACCACCTGGTGTTTGGTTTTGTGAGCGCCAAGATAAGCCAAGATATCAGGATTTTTGACAAACTCCACACTCAAAGTATCCTCTTTCTTTTTGATCTTATGAGGTGCAATGTGAACGGCACGATAATCCGCCACGGCAGCGGTTTTGATGAGAAAATCAAAATGATGCATGTGGGCTTGGAAGTATTCAAACATCGCCTGTGCACTTGGGGTGGACACGGTGGTGACGCCCCACAAGTCTTCAAGTGCAACAACCCCTTTCACAAGCGTGACCTCAGCACCCATGTTGCGTGCCATTTTGGCGATGGCATA
>JBOGAI010000149.1:0-3326 GCA_051655665.1 Erysipelotrichaceae bacterium
AAGTTGTTGCAATGCGGGATTGTCCACTTCCCCTTTCAAAGTTTCAATCATCGTGTTTACAAGCTGAATTTGCTTTTCCACCTTTGGTTCTTGCTCCAAAACGTGTTCCATTACTTCAGCAAGATAGCGTGACAAAATCTTCTTGCTTTCATGTTCATGTACCGGTCCGATTTGGTACTGGATCTTCTCCGTTTCCTCTAGTTGCTTACGTAGGTCTTCATTGATCAGTTGTTCGTATAATCCCTGTTTTAACATATGTCCCCCCATTATCTATCCAATTTCTTCTTTCAGAATAACAGACCCCCTCATTTTCTGTCAAATTTCATTGGATAAATAAAAAAAAACCTAGCAACTACTCCTCTAGGTTTCAACGTCAATCCATTGCTCATTCCAGTATTTCAGTACTTCTTTTGCTCGTTGGGTAACATACTGTGACCCAACACTTGTTTTTCCCAATGAAATGACCATTCTAAAATTGGGTTTTTCAATGCGCCAAGTACCATCTGGCAACTGCTTTTCTTTAAGCAGTGCAATTGCTTTATTCATTCTCTCATCCACAATGCCTTCTCTTGTTAGAAGCCACAAGATTTCTAGCACATCACTTTGATACATATTGGGAAAGGTTAGGTATTTGATGTTTGTGTGAAGATATTGCGTTGGATGATGCGATTGAAAACAAACCTCATGCAATAGAATAAAGTCGATGCACTTGTTGCGAAGTTGTACTACCGTTGCACTGCGTAGTGAACGGGGAAGAAAGCCAATCCCTTTTAATAGTTTCACCACTCCCCAGTAGCAGGTATGCGCGCCATAACAACTTTTATTTCCATAATACGGGAATACCCTTGGGGTTTTAAATTCCCCATCATCAAAGCGTTGAACGGTGACGAAAAAATCGAGTACTCGTTTCATCTTTTCTTCCTCTGGAAAGGCAAAGTATCCCAACAAGTACAACATATTTCCATTTAGACACGGAATGGGAAAGTGACTTTTCCCCAAAGTAAAAATACCAACTTCTTCATCATAAAATTGTTCCACTAGTTTAGCTAGTGGTTTTTTTATCCGTTCATCATGGGGATCCACTTGCAAATCTGCCAATAGGATCAGGGTCCACAACGTCGAGGTATAAGTGGGCGAATAATAGTTGTAGAGGGGATTGTACCCATCCCCTGCTTGATAAGTATTCCAACAGCCGTCCTCCTGTTGTTTTGCGAAAATGGCTGATATGGCTTCTTGTTTGCTTTGCATGCTCATAGTGCTACTCCTTATAAGCTCATCTTGCTATGTTTTATATGTTATCTATGCAAATGGGAATGATTGTGGTGTTCTGATAGGGCAACATGACTCCTAGCCAAGCAAAAACAAAGGTCGAATGGATTCTCGCAAGAAGATCCAGGACAATAGCGCGCCAAACATCCCAACTCCCGCCCCAAGATATAGCAAGGCCGCCATCAGTATTGAAGATACGGATTCCAAAAAGAGTTTGGAGGCAGGCACACTGATGCCATAGAGACTGCGGCCAATACCACGTAGAAGCTTGCTTTTCGATTGCGAGCAGGTTGTGGTTGGTTCATCGTCCCCCCTATACCTTCGGATTACTTCCTCTCCTTTTGCAATTTATAAACCATCGGCAGCAGGAACCGCTTTGGCGCAATTTTGCTCATGCTCATCACGACGCGTTGGGCAGGATGTAGTCCAGCCAAGATGTTTAGTTTTCCCTTTCGCATCGCATCGTAACTTTCCTCCGCTACTTTTCGTGCACTCACTGGTGCCGCAAACAACATGGTTTTCGACATCCCAGAAACATCACCAAATTCACTTTGCGTCGCCCCTGGCAACACGGCAGTCACACTGACTCCTGTCCCCTTAAGTTCTTGCGCAATGGCGTTGCTGAAGCTGGTAACATACGCTTTGGATGCAAAATAGACCGCTTGCATCGGCCCGGGAAGCAAGGAGGCCGTGGAGGAAACATTCATCACTCGTCCAGAGCCTCGTTTTACAAAATCAGGCAAAAACAGCCGAGTGAGCGCAGTCAATGCCACAATGTTCACCTGAATCATCTGCATGTCTTTGTCCAACTCGCGTTCGTGAAAATGACCCAAGCCACCAAAACCAGCGTTGTTAATAAGGTAATCGACCTCAATGTGCTTGGACCTGCACTCTTCATAGATTTCTTGGGCACTCTCTGCTTTTCCCAAATCTTTGACCATCACCGTTACCGAAACACCATATTGTTGTTCCAACTCCTGTTTCAATGCAAGCAATTGGGCTTCTCTGCGTGCAACAACAACCACGTCTCCCCCATGCGCTGCATGCACTTTCGCAAGCTCTTTTCCAATGCCACTAGAGGCTCCTGTGATCAGGGCTACCATACGTTTCATCTCTATCTCCTTTAGGCTTGCGCCATATTTCTTTTTCATTATACCCAATTCCTGCTTGCTCTACACCAAAAACCCTTATCCTTTTGGGTTTTGTACGGTTACAAAAGAAAAAGGAATGTTCCCTCCTGCTCAATCGATGCTATACTAAAAATAGAACTACGAAAAGGGGACCCTCAAGTATGAAACTGCGCACACGTTTTTTACCAAAACTAGTCAATCAAGAAGTATCCCAATACTTACAACACCACGATTTGATTTTTGTACCCGTAGGAACGGTTGAAATGCACGGAGGATTTCCATTGGAATGTGAGAGTGTCATCAGCGAGGCGATTGCATTGCAATTGGCTCACCAAAGCGATGCCCTCGTGCTGCCTCATTTGGTTTATTTCTATGCGGGAGCAACTGCTTCAGGCCGAGGCACCGTACAAGTCAGCATCCAAGAGGGTCAACAATACTTGCATGCCATTGCCCACTCGCTGTTGCGTCAAGGCTTTCGCCGACAAATCTATTTGAGTTTCCATGGCCCCGCCCACATGACCTGCAGTCCGATGGTCCGCGATTTTTACGATGAAACGGGCGTCCCTATCTTGTATTTGGATCTTATCATGGTCTTGGAAAAGCACGGGAAAACTTTGTTTACCAGCCCACTTAGTTTTCATGCCATGATGGTAGGCGCGTATGCACTGCTAGGAAGGATAGAAGAAATCCCATTGGCGAGTGAACTAGCCTTTGATCCAAGCCTTATTCAAGCGCCTACTACCAATTTTGCCAATGACTTGCTTACTCGAGCCTATCAATCGGGAAGCATCGGTTATTATTTCAAAGAAGAATTGGATCACATGCCCACCCCCTCCATTGAATCGAAAGAACAGCGAATGGAATTGGCCCAGCAAGGCATTCGCATCATTGAGAAACTAGTAGAAGCCATCAACATCGAGGACCTCC
>JBOGAI010000150.1:0-12654 GCA_051655665.1 Erysipelotrichaceae bacterium
CGCCAAAAATCCAAAACCTGCCAAATATCCCCTTTTCAACCACTTTTGCCACTTTGAAAGGGATTGGTCTTTTGGAATCAAAAACAAGATGCTTCCCATGACCAATATGATGATTGCAGAACCCAAGTCATTTTGTATGGCCGCGATAATTACAATATAAGCGGCATACGCAACGAGTGGAACCTTTACATAATCAAGCAACGAAACACTGCTTCTGTTGCTTGCCTTTTTCAGGCGTTTTTGGTAGGCATATACACTGGATGCAATCCCCACAATTACAAAAATTTTCGCAAACTCCGATGGTTGCAAGGTCATGAACTTCAAATCAATCCAGGCTCTGGCCCCATTGATTTCCGGTGCCATCACGCCCGTGATCAACAATACAAGACCCATTACGATAAGGGCCCCCTTATAAATGGGTTTTTTGCCCAAACTCGCAATTGAAAATAAGTTAGAGCACAGGTTATACAAGACCAGCGCTGCAACAATAAAAATAACTTGTTTGATAAAGGTTTTGATTACAATTTGCATCGTTCCATCGGTCATCCCTACACTAGCGGAGAGGATCATCGCGGAACCGAATAAGAGCAAAATAATCACCATTGTGAAAATTACTAAATCTTGGCGTAGTGATACTTGAAACAGTTTTCCCCATGCCAAAACTTGATTCAACGTTTTGTTTTTCTTTTTCATATTGTCATCCCCAACTCTATTTTAAAGGATTTTGCCCTTAATGAAAAGTAGAACTGTAAATCAGTAGGAAAGATGCGTTATAATAGTGTATGATATATAAAAGTTTGGAGGTATTTATGAAATACAATTACGATTTAATCATTAAAGATACAGACCCATCCATCCGTGAAAAAAGCGTGGATGTTGCCTTACCATTGTCCGATGAGGACAAAAACACGTTGCTCGATTTGCTTACGTACGTGCGTGATTCTCGCGATGAGGAGTTGGCCCAACGTGAAAACTTGCGACCTGCAGTGGGCATTGCGGCCCCACAAGTTGGCATCCACAAGAAGTTGTTGGCCATTGTCATTGAAGACGATGATGGCAATCCCATTGAGTATGCCCTCGCCAATGCCCACATCGTATCGCACAGCGTACAACAAGCCTACCTAGAAGGGGGCGAAGGGTGTTTGAGCGTGGAAGGCGAACACAAAGGATACGTCCCTCGCTATGCGAAAGTAAAGGTGGAAGGCTACGACATCCTGCGTGACAAATTCGTGTCCATCCGTGCCCGTGGCTTTTTGGCCATCGTCTTGCAACATGAAATCGATCACTTCAATGGTGTCTTGTTCTACGATCGCATCAACAAAGAAAACCCATTCCAACCCATCGAAGGGGCTAACGTAATCGATTAGGGTCAAATATTGTTGTCTCATCACAAAACTATGGTATAATACCAAAGAATTAGGTGCACAATATCATTTGAAAGGAACCATAATGGAAGAAAAGAAAACCCCAAATCGTCGCAGACGTAGAAGACCCGCACCGAGCCAAACCGAACAGAAAAACACTAACAGTAAATCAATCGAACCGGTTGTCCCACATCATGAACCGGTTGTTGTGAAGCCTACCGATACCAAAGTCATCCCACTAGGAGGGCTTGGGGAAGTTGGTAAAAATATGACCATCTTCGAACACGGAGATGATGTCCTGATCGTTGACGCTGGAATTCGTTTTCCAGAAGATAGTTTGCTCGGGGTCGACTACGTAATTCCCGACTACTCTTATTTAGTGGCCAATAGTCACAAAAAATTTACCCTTATTATTACCCATGGTCACGAAGACCACATTGGAGGAATTCCATTCTTGATGAAAGCCATCAAGTTGGATGCCATCTATGCTCCTCGCTTTGCGTGTGCGTTGATTCGCAAAAAATTAGAAGAACGCAAATTGTTGAAGCAAGCAAAACTCATTGAAATCAAAGCGGATAGCAAAGTCGTAACCAAACACTTCGTGGTTGGATTCTTTACCACGACCCACTCGATTCCGGATACCCATGGAATCATCATCAACTCACCAAATGGTCGTATTGTTCACACCGGTGACTTCAAGTTTGACTTGACTCCTGTGGGCAGCAATACCGATTACCAAATCATTGCCTATATGGGGCAAATTGGGGTAACCTTATTGATGTCGGATTCTACCAACTCGTCCGTTGAAGGATTCTCCATCTCGGAAAAACGTGTGGCTGCCGCCTTGCGTGACATTACAACCAAGTCTACGGGACGCCTGATTGTCGCGACCTTCGCGTCAAACGTGCACCGCGTTCAACAAATCTTGGAGTCTGCTGTTGCAAGCGGACGTAAAGTCATCGTCTTTGGTCGCAGCATGGAAAATGTTGTGGAAATCTCTCGCAAAAATGGAATCATCAATATTCCTGATTCCTCATTCTTAAGTGTGGATCAATTGAACCACACCCCTGCAAACGAAGTATGTATCGTTTGTACCGGTTCACAAGGGGAGCCATTGGCTGCCTTGTCACGAATCGCAAATGGGACACATCGCCATATTCGTTTGATTCCAAACGATACGGTGGTCTTCTCCTCGTCTCCGATTCCGGGGAACTCTCAAAGTGTAAACCAAGTAGTCAACAAATTGTTCCGTGCGGGCGCAAACGTGTTGACCAACTCCATTTTGAATGACTTGCATACGACCGGTCATGCCAGCCAGGAAGAACAAAAACTCTTGCTGCAACTGGTGAAGCCAAAATACTTTATGCCTGTGCATGGAGAATACAAAATGTTGCGTGTGCATGCCCAAACAGGCATTGAAACCGGCATTAATGAAAACAACGTCATTACCGCAATGAATGGGGATGTGCTCATTTTGCGTGATGAACATGTTTACCAAACCAACGAACGCATTCAAGCCGATGCCATTTATGTGGATGGCAACGACGCGAGCGGTGTAAGTACAGCGGTCATCAAAGATCGTCAGCAACTTAGCGAAAATGGTTTGGTCAGCGTCATTATCGCCATCGATTCCCGTACTAACACCTTGTTGTCTCGTCCGGTCATCGTAACACGTGGCTTCGTGTTCATCAAAGAAAGCCAAACCTTGTTGAAAGAGGCGGAAGCGTTGGTTCATGTTGCCCTGAAAGAACGCATGCAACAGCGCACCAATTTCTCAGAATTGAAGAATACGATTCGCTCGACCTTGGAACCCTTCTTGTTTAAAAAGACCCATCGCAATCCGATTGTGATTCCCGTCATCTTAAACAGCAAAGAGGCCATCGCCGAGATGCAAGCCAACCGCGTGAAAAAGGCTCCACGTAGAAAAGAAAAAGCCGCAAGCTAGTTGTTCGCAACTAGCTTTTTTATGTTACACTGAAAGAAGAGGTGAATCTATGCGTATATTAAAACAAATATTACTCGTGCTTGTGGTTGTGGCTCTGGTCCTACTTGGATTTGTGGGCTATGGAAAAAGCTTTGCATTGACCCATCCACGTATGTCTTATAAAAGTTTGTCCAGCTCAAAAGTGGATGACTCCCTAGCAGGGATGGAAATTGCCTACATTTCCGATTTATATTTTGGCGAATTTTACGATCGAACACGCCTTGCGCGCATGGTCGAGCAGCTCAACGACGCAAGTGTTGACATAATCCTTTTCGGGGGAGACTTGTTTGCTAGCGGATTTGTACCGAGTGAAGACGACATGGCTTTCGTACAAAATGCCTTCAAACAACTCAAAGCGCCCTATGGCAAATTTGCCGTATTAGGGGAACAAGAAGAGGGCGACCAAGCCGCTCTCGTTACAACCCTGCTGCGCAACAGCAACTTTGAAATTCTACAAAACGAAACGCGCCGCCTCTACTATAAAGGCAAAGGCTACATTGAATTGCATGGCATCCATTCGGCAACATTAAGTGAGAGCAAGGCGAGTGAGTTGGTGGAAGCGAGTACTCCGGCTGCTGTGCAGCTTGCTATGATGCACAATCCAATCAGTTTTGAATTGTTCCCATTGAAAACGCTTGATTTGGCCTTGGCAGGTCACACTTTAGGAGGACAAGTGTACATCCCGATCCTTTCCCTTTTTGATGAAACGTGGGATGGAATAAAGTACTGGCGAGGAAAAAACCAAAACAATGGCACCATCATTCATGTTTCCAATGGACTTGGCACCATGAAAGAGGATTTCCGCTTTATGACGCCATCAGAAATCATCATCTATACCTTGAAAAAGCATTAAAAAAGCCGTTTGATAAACGGCTTTTTGTTTATTATTAATTGGCAACAATATTCACGACACGGCCTTTGACCACAATGATTTTGCGAATGGTTTTGCCTTCCAATTGTTGGACAACGGTTGGAAGGGCAAGTCCCTCATTTTTCAATGTTTCTTCATCGGTATCAACTGCAGTGCTGAACTTCCCACGAAGTTTTCCATTGACTTGGACCACCACTTCGATGGTATCTTCGACCAGAACCGATTCATCGTACGTTGGCCAAGCGACATACGTGATTGTCTCTTCTTGGGTTACCATATTCCACAATTCTTCACCCAAGTGTGGTGCAAAACATGCAAACATTTGCAAGAATCCACGCGCATAGGGTTCGTAAACCGTTTCTGCTTTGTAGCACTCATTGATGAAAATCATCATTTGAGAAATGGCCGTATTCAAGTTCAACGTTTCCACATCATTGGTCACTTTCTTCACAGTGAAATGGTACACTTTGTCCAAGCTTCCGTCATTTTCTTGACTGATTTTATTTGGTGTGGTGAACAAACGATACACACGTTCCAACCAACGACGAGACCCATCCAGTCCATTGGTGTTCCATGGCAGTGCACTTTCAAGTGGCCCCATGAACATCTCATAGACACGCAGTGCATCTGCACCATGGGTTTCGATGATGTCATCAGGGTTCACCACATTGCCACGAGATTTCGACATTTTCTCACCATTTTCTCCTAAAATCATTCCTTGGTGGAACAATTTCGCAAATGGTTCTTTTGTCGGTACAACCCCTGCATCATATAAGACTTTATGCCAAAAACGTGCATACAACAAGTGCAGTACTGCATGTTCTGCGCCCCCGACATACAAATCCACTGGCAACCAATGCTCAAGCAGTTTTGGATCGGCAATCGCATCAGCGTTGCGTGGATCAATGTACCGCAAGTAGTACCAGCAAGAACCTGCCCATTGCGGCATGGTGTTGGTTTCGCGTACACCTTTTACACCATCCACTTCTACTTCCAACCACTCTTCCACATTGGCAAGTGGAGACTCTCCATTTGGTGATGGTTTGAAATTGTTGGTAGCTGGCAACTCCAGTGGCAATTCTTCAAGTGGCACCGTACGCATTGTTCCATCCGGAAGATGAACGATCGGAATGGGTTCTCCCCAATAACGCTGTCTTGAAAACAACCAATCGCGCAATTTATACGTTGTCTTGGCTTCCCCACAGCCGTGTTCTTGCAACCATGCCAACATGGCTTTGATTGCTTCTTCTTTATTTAGTCCATCTAGGAAGCCCGAGTTGATGTGTAAACCATCTTCCACGTAGGCTTCTTCTTCAATGTTTCCACCTGCTAAGACCGCACGAATTGGCAAATCAAACTTTTTCGCAAATGCATAGTCGCGCTCGTCATGCGCTGGAACCGCCATAATTGCACCGCTGCCATAGCTTGCTAGGACATAATCCGCAATCCAAATGGGCATTTCTTCTCCATTGACAGGATTGATGGCATACGCGCCCGTGAATACACCGCTTTTGTCTTTGTTTAGTTCGGTACGTTCCAAATCAGATTTGGTTGCACACGCCGCGACATACGCATCCACTTCTGCCTTTTGAGATGCACTCGTAATTTCGCTAACAAAAGGATGTTCGGGTGCTAGGACGCAATAGGTCGCGCCAAACAAGGTATCGGCACGTGTCGTAAACACAGTGAACACCTTATTGGTGTCTTTGACTTTGAAATCCACATGAGCCCCTACACTTTTCCCAATCCAGTTGATTTGCATTTCTTTGGTTGAAGCCGGCCAGTCACACAAGTCCAAATCTTCTAGCAAACGCTCTGCGTAAGCGGTAATCTTCAATACCCATTGACGCATTGGTTTACGAATAACAGGATAGCCTCCGCGTTCAGATTTTCCGTTGATGACTTCTTCATTTGCCAAAACGGTTCCCAACTCTGGGCACCAGTTTACCGGGATTTCATCCACATACGCTAAGCCAGCATTGTATAGAATAGTAAAAATCCATTGGGTCCACTTGTAATACTCCGGATCGGTCGTGGAGATTTCACGGTCCCAATCATACGAAAAACCAAGCGCCTGGATTTGTGCACGGAAGGTGTCGATGTTCTTATACGTGAACTCGGCAGGATGATTTCCGGTTTGCAATGCAAATTGCTCCGCAGGCAAACCAAACGCATCCCATCCCATCGGATGTAGTACGTTATATCCCTGCATTCGGCGCATTCGACACAAAATGTCGGTTGCGGTATATCCTTCCGGATGTCCTACGTGCAATCCATTTCCACTTGGATAAGGAAACATGTCCAATACATACGCTTTGGGTTTGGAAAAATCGTGCGTGTCGCACGCAAACGTTTTGTTTTGTAACCAGTACGTTTGCCATTTCTTTTCAATCTTCTTGTGATCGAATACCATAAGTTGTCCTCCTTTAAAATAAAAAAAACGCCCTTACTCTAAGGACGTGTTCAACGCGGTACCACCTTAGTTCACAATCTCTCGACTGTGCCCTCTATCTATTAACGCAAGATGTAACGGATTTCTCAGCTCCATGACAAGTTCATCTCTCTTCCAACACCGATTTTCACCAACCATCGGTTCTCTTTGCTTGTGACAAGAAATTACTACTTCACTTCATCGCTCTATTCCACTCTATTCTATCAATCTTTTGCAGTGGTGTCAATGCCCTGTATTGCAGGGAGTGCATCCCTTTCTTTCAGGAGGCTAATGTATTTCTCATGTTCAATGGGCACTAAAACCACGCGACCAAACCACCCCTTTCGAAGGCGTTGCGCATGGAATGACAAATCATGTCCAACACGCAAATTGTACTCCCCATTATTAAGCACGTGATACTTTTTTCCATGGGTGGACTGTCCAATCATATATTTCCCTTTTTGTTTTAGAAACACAAGCCGGAATAATTCAAAATGAGGGTATTGCATGCTATCGATTCCTTTACTCTTCTGTGATGTTTGCTACTTTTGCAACAATCATATCTATTTTACAAGGTTTGTCCCATTTTTGTCTATATTATTAACAAAATTCAATCAAAAAAAGGATGCCTCGCATCCTTTTCCACTAGTTTAATGAGAATTTAAGTTTATCTGTTGTAACCAAAGCCATTCCCACAACGCCGTGAACGAAATACACTTTGATGGTTGCAGCTTCACCAGCAGCCAACTCAAGGTGGCCTTCCGCTGGATTCACGTCACTCATTTCAAACAACATTTCGTCGTTGACGTAAAACAACATGGATGTATTTTCTGGCAGTGTACCATCAAATGCAATGTGTAATGCCACCTCTGCATCGCTTGGTGCCGCAACATTTAGTTCCAATACTGCCTCTTGATCGGTAAGTTCCCCTTCCCAGAACGAAGAAACCAAGTTTCCTTCTTCTACCAAAGTGCTTACAGACTCTGTTGTCAAAACGGTAGTTGCCTCTTTCTTATCAGAAGAACAACCCGTCAATAGCATCATGGCAGCCATTGCCCCTACGACCATTTTTTTCATATTTCTTTTCCTCCTATGCTAGTATGCACATTTGACAATAAAACATAATTGAAGCTGTGTCAATACCATAATGTATACATTCTAGTATTAATTGTATAATTATTAGTAATTCTTCTTTTTTTGCTTTTCTAGGGTAATTCTAGTTGTCTAAATTGACATTATCGCCTTTTGCTTTAGGATGAAGGTAACGACGAATGAAAGGAGACTATGTTATGAATATGCCACTACTTCCTGCATTACTACTCGTTTTGGGGATTCTTTGCAGCTTTTTAGCCTTATTTCGAAATGCCATTCTTTACTACTACAAGCGTAATGATCGGCTTTCTGAGCTCGAAATACACTACATTTTTAAGTATCACCGTTACTATGGGGCAGTGGGTCTTATCGCCCTGATTGCACATGCTGTTATCCTAAATGATTTTGGAATATTGCTTATCGCCGCCATTGTATCGTATGTGTTAGGCGCAATCTTTGCAATGCTAGCAGACCGCGCAAAAGGGAAAATCATATATTTCCATCAAGGGTTCATGATTTTGGCTTTGCTGCTCATGTTTTTCCAATTGTTCTCCTAAAAGCGATTCTGCAAAATGCATATCGCTTTTTTTTGATGGTTTTGCTAAAATAGGCTAGTAAGAACGATAGATAGGAATCATGTATATGCATAATGAAGCACGTATTAAAAAAGCAATCAGTCTAGAAAGCTTTGTTTTTTTGGGAATTTTCTTAGGATTTTTCTTTTTGGTAGGAAGTGAAATGGGTACCATCAACATGCTCAATACGTTGATGAACACCTCCTATGCCCTCCTGTTGGACACGGTTTTTCTGATTATGAGTATTGCCGTTGTTGCGGGGGCCGTTGCGGGACTATTCACCGAATTTGGAGTCGTCAGCTTGCTTAATCATTTATTAAGTCCGCTGATCAAGCCGATTTTCGGCTTGCCAGGCGCAAGCATCATGGGTATTTTCGCAACCTACATGTCGGATAACCCCGCTATTCTTACCTTGGCGGCCGATCACAATTTCAAACGCTATTTTAAGAAATACCAATTGCCAGCATTGACCAACATTGGAACGGGTTTTGGAATGGGACTCATTATTACTACGTTCATGATTTCCCTTTCCTCCCCAACAGGCGAAAGCTATGTTATGGCGGCATTGATCGGAAATTTGGGTGCGGTTATGGGCAGCATAGTCAGTGTGCGTTTGATGTTGTTTTATTCCAAAAAGCAATATGGTACAACAGCATTGCCGGAGGACCTTGGAGAGGAAGAGGATGGAAAAATCCTGGAAAACTTCCGTGTCATACGCGAAGGTAGCATTTCTTCCCGCGCAATGGAATCCATGCTTGAAGGAGGCAAATCAGGTGTCTCCATGGGGCTTGCCATTATCCCAGGGGTCCTCATCATTTGTACCTTAGTCATGTTGCTTACCAACGGCCCATCCGCAAGTGGGGTCTACACCGGTGCCGCATATGAGGGAATTGGATTGTTCCCGTGGCTTGGAGAAAAATTGAGTTTTATTTTAACTCCATTATTTGGCTTTACCAGTCCAAATGCCATCGCCGTTCCCCTGACTTCGTTAGGCGCTGCCGGCGCCGCAATCGGCTTGATTCCAAATATGATTGCCGAAAATTTGGTAAGAGCCAACGACATTGCGGTTTTTACTGCGATGTGCATGTGTTTCTCTGGCTACTTAAGCACCCATGTGGCCATGATGGACTCCCTCAAGTTTTCGCACTTAACCGGGAAGGCAATTTTCTCGCATACCATCGGTGGTATCGTCGCTGGAGTCAGTGCCAATCTGCTCTTCCAGTTCTTCACCTTATTTCTTTAACAGCAAAAGGACAAGCGCATCGCGCCTGTCCTTTTTTTGCCTAAAATGAAAAAAGCCCATAAAGGGGACTATGGCTTTTTTCAAAAAATTATATTTATAAAGGGATAGAAAATATGATAAATTTTAGGGGGGTAAAATCTACCATAAGCAAGGGGTTCCTTGCTCGATTATTAGTATAGTTCATTGATATCTTTAAATTATGGGTTTCTCATTTTAAATTGTGGATTTGAATTCAATCATCAAATAAAAATCGTTGTCGTGAATACGTTCTCGAATGTGGTACTCCGTGCCAGCAAACGCTCGGTGAATCTTCGAAAAATCGAAATCTGCTTCACTGCATTGCTTCAGGCAAGCTTGCAAGCGGATGCTTCGTTCGACACTTTTTGCCAAGATTTCTACTCCCTCACAGCGATCTATTTGAGTGAACACCAACTCGAGATACTGCTTCAGCAACCGATCAAACATTTTACCATCAATGACATCTTCCTTAAGCATGTTCACACTGTCGACCGGTTTTTTACTTTTGTGCTCATACTCCTGAATCCGCTTATCAAACAAGTGAGCGAGCTCACTGGATAAAATCAATTCCGTTGGATACACCTTTTTTGCGAAGTAGACATAGGCAACAAGCAAGGAGATGATCAGCAAGTCAAACCCAAAGAAGTACCATGAATTGCTGTTTAATTTGTCTATAAACGTTTTCAGGTTGGGAAAGATTTTCTCCACTTTTTGGAATGTCTTTTCCGAATCCAAAATACTAGCATCATTGAGCATCAAAGAAGTGCCTGCTTTGTATCCAATTCGATACAGGTTTTCTTCATACACAATCAAATCCCCTCGTTCCACCTCATCAAAGGTTGATTCCTTCAACAAGATGGCATGGTGTTCGGAGATGAGTTCATTGGGCTCTTGGACCAGTTGAAGCTCATAGGTACCAAATTCCAGATGGGTTTGTGATACAATGACTTGCAGGCTTAAGGATAGGCCAAGCGCTATGATTCCAATTAGAACACCCAGTTTGCCAATCATCGTACCACCTCCTTTTCATGTATTGTAGCATAGTTATATCACTTTGCATGTGATGCGCATAGCCACACAAAGTACCCTCCATCAAAAGATGAGTTTATTATACCATGGTTGTCAAATCGTAAGAAAAGCACAGCACTCTTCCCTATTACCAAAGAACTATCCATAGCCATGAACACGACAGTGATCATACGACAGCCTCATTGTTCCCACTAACAAACAAATGGAAACCTCGTATGGTATTTGACATCGATTCAATAAGCATTTTAGCCCTGAAATGATCTTGTGCTTCTGAATTCCAAACAAAAAAAAGAACACTTCTCAGTGTTCTATTTTTTTACGAATTGTATCGCAATACACTGTGGACCACCTTGTGTGATAAAGGCAGCACCCAAATCTAAGGTGCGCACTTCCACTTCCGGTAAATCCTTGTGTAAACGTGCCACAAACTGTTCGCTTGCGGCTTTGTTGTCCGCATCGGATACATAGCAAATATAATTGCTGTTGAAGCCGTGTTGTTTTGCATACTTTACAATCGAATCGGCGGCGCTACCCAAGGTGCGTGCCAAATGAAATTTATCAATGCGCGCGCCATCTTGGACCGTTTGCATGACCGGTTTCAATTTCAAAATGCCTCCAACCGTTGCTGCAGCTGGAGAGAGTCTTCCTCCACGTTTCAAAAATGCAAAATCATACGGAATTAAGAATGAAGTTGCACTTGCAATCGAGGGTTGTAAACCCGCTATTACTTCTTCAACACTTTTTCCTTCATTTGCCAATGCCAATGCTTTTTCCACTATATAGCGTTGTGGACCGCATAATGTTTTCGAATTGACTACATGGATGTTTTTATGGTCTGCTAACCCTTCTTTCGCAGCTACTGCACTTTGGTAGGTACCCGAAAGTCCATCCGCCATACAAATATTAACTACGTCTTCTCCTTGGAACTGCTCATACACTTCCATGACTTCTCCAATTGGAGGTTGAGAAGAGGTCGGAATATGACCTTGGCTAATCAAACCCATAAAATCCTTGCTGCTGATTGCAAGATCGCGATACGTTTCATTGTTGATGTTGACGACCAACGGAATGACCGTGAATCCCATCGATGCCGCTTCAGCAGGTGTATACAAACTCGAAGAATCGGTAATGATCTTTACCATAATTTTATCACCCATTCATATTATACTCTTTTTTTTGATAAAGTTACACAATTAATCTTTTTTTATAATCCGGCATGTATTTTTCAATTAGGGCATAAAAGGCCTTTGAGTGATTGGGTTGAATCAAATGCGCATACTCATGTAGAACCACATATTCGATGAACTCAAGAGGATGATGAATGAGTTTGGTGTTGAGTGTGATCTGCGCTTTGCTTGGCATACAGCTGCCCCACTTGCCTTCCATTCGGCGTAATTTTAGGCTTGGCAATGCCATTCGATAGTCTGCTTCAAAATTTACATAAGTGTCATGAAATACTTGGGTCAAGATTTTCTTGGCTTGCTGATTCAAGTATTTTTGCAGCAGTTTTTCAATGTGTTCCACTTCCACATACTCCACTAAAAAGCGCTCCCCGTCGAATTGTAACCGCGAGGACTGCCCTTGTTTGGCACTTACGGGGTAATATTTCCCAAGAAATGAGAGCCGTTCCAAGTCGGTAGCGTGTTTTTGAAGGCGTTGTTGTACCTTCTTTTGATTTTCCACAATCCATTCCACTTTTTCCAATAACAAGGCTTCGATTTTTTCCAGTGGTACATAGGGATTGCACACGACCAAAAAGTGTCCTTCCTTATCAAAGCGCATTGTAATATTTTTGACTTGTTTACGTAATACTTTGTAACGAATTTTGTACCGATGGGTAACGAAAATATGTTCTTCCATGATAGTCCTCCTTGCATTCCCCTATCCAAAGCGCTTCAACCTATGATAAAATGGTGTCGGTGATAAAAATGAAACAGAACAACCCATTTCCTTATTCGATGGATAACAAACGATATTATACCTTTAACTATTACTTGAAAACAACCTTTGGACAAAAAGTCTTTAAAGTTCCGCTAAATGCGAACTT
>JBOGAI010000151.1:0-12230 GCA_051655665.1 Erysipelotrichaceae bacterium
TTTTGCAAACCATCTCATCAACTCACTTAGTCATCAGCGCCATTGGCTGATGGCTTTTTAATCTCACCAATCTTGGATAACTTCCCTCAAAGCAAAAAACCGTGATTATCCTTCCGGCTTAGAACCAGACCTCAAACCACGGAAAGCCTTTATTTACTTATCTTATTACACTCTTACTTCTCAACCCTTGACATCAATACCACCGTCTCAACTTGCGTCGTTTGTGGAAACAAATCCACTGGAGTGACGTCTCCTACCACATAACCTGCACTTGCAAACAGTTCGAGATCTCGAACCAAGGTTGCAGGATTACAGCTGATATAGACTACTTTTTCCATTTGTTCCTTGATGACATACTCGATGAATGCTTTCTCTAACCCGTTACGAGGAGGATCCACCACCACACAATCAAAGTGAGTATCCAGGTTTTCCACAACACTTTCGACACTACCACTTTCAAACGATACATTGGTGACCTTGTTTTGTAGTGCATTGTGTCTTGCAACTTCAACGGCTTCTTCGAGTATTTCAATGCCGACCACTTTTTTGGCATGTTTTGCCAGGGCAAGCGTGATGGTACCAATCCCGCAATACGCATCGAGTACCGTTTCTGTGCCGGTAAGCTTCAAGATTTCAATGGCTTTTTCATAGAGCACTTCCGCTTGCTTGGTATTTACTTGAAGAAAGGACAACGGGGTTACCTCAAATGTATTTTCAAGCAGCTTCTCTCTGTAATACCCTTTGCCATAGATCACTTTTGATACCTCACCAAAAATGGCAGAGGATTTCTCCCCATTGATGTTTTGCACGATGCTCACTACATTAGGACATGCTTCTACGATTGCAGGAATGATTTTTGAGGTAGGAAATAAGCTTTTTGATCGGGTAACAATAATAACCATGTACTCGTCATAGTACTCGCTTTTTCGAACAACGATATGGCGGATATTACCCGTATGTGATACTTCGTGATACGGTTTTTCATTAAACTCGATCAAAATCTCTCTGATGCGCTTTACCAGTTCATCCATGCCCGGCAAATTGAGTTTAAAATCGTCCACCGCTACAACTCGTTTGGTTTTCGCAGAGAAAATACCTGAGATAAACTGCTTGTCTTCCAAGCGTACTGGAACTTGTGTTTTGTTGCGATAGTGGAAAGGGTGTGCACAGGCCACCGTATCGTTTACCACAACATCCTTTAACAAAGCAGACTTTTGAAACAGGTCTTTTACCAACTTGGTTTTGTAGGCTACTTGTTTCTCATACGCCAAATGCTGAAGTGGCATCGTGCTGGTTAACAGCGGATTCTCCACCTCCACACGATCTTTCGATTTTTTCTCAATACTCAATAACTCAGCATAGGCAAAGCGTTTTTCCACTTTGCTGATGCGAATGGTCACTTCTTCACTTGGCAATGCTCCCTTTACAAAAACCACTACCCCATCTACTTTCGCTACCCCTAAGCCTTCATAGGACAAATCCTGGATTTTGGCTTTTATTACTTCATTACGTTTTACTACACTTGTCATGCTTTTGCTCCTGTACCCTTTGGTACTTTTCCAATCGTTCATCTATTGCACAGTCCTTTTTGGGTCGAATCGCAAGAAGGCTTGCCGCAAGGCAACCACTCCGTACAATGTCATACTTTTATTCGCTTTGGGTTTATTCCACTTTGCCATAGGCCAGCAAACATACCTGCAATGATGTCAAGTACGCTCGCTTGAGAAGGCATTGAATGCAGGCGAGCGTACACATCCCTCAACCCAATTTTGCTCACTACGCTCGTGCTGTGATTCTTAATAATATCACAGTATTCTCATTTTCCCCAAAGAATGGGGGGAAAAGATTCCTTTTGCGCCCACTTCGCCCATTCACGTGCGTTGAACCGCCACGTTTTGTTACGAAAGTTTGCGGCTTTCGACGTTTCTTTGAAAAACAGCTCCATCAAAGAGCTGCTTTTTTTATTTCTTGGTCAGCAACACTACTGCTTCTACATGCCTTGTTTGGGGAAACATATCATACGGATAAATGACATCCGCTATATAACCATGTCGCTTAAACAACTCCAAATCGCGTACGAGTGTAAGTGGATTACAAGAGACATAGGAAATCTTTTTGGGTTTCATTTGCACTGCGGCTTTGATGAATTCAGGGGTTGATCCACTGCGTGGAGGATCGATAATCAATGCATCGATTTGCTTTTTCGTAGTGGCCATCGACATCATGAACTTGGTCGCATCTTCATTGAAGAAGCGTACGTTTTTGACCTGGTTCATCTTGGCATTTTGAATGGCATCTTGCACCGCATCTTTGTTGAGCTCGACCGAAATAACATTTTGGGCATGTTTGCTTGCAATCAGCCCAATGGTTCCAATCCCCGAATAGGCATCCAAAATGGTTTGCTTGCCATCCAGTTCCAACAAGGAAATGGCCTTATCGTATAGCTTTTGGGTTTGGTCGTGGTTGATTTGATAAAACGACTTCGCAGAAATCTTAAAGGTCAATCCGCAAAGTTCATCCACAATAAAGCCCTTGCCATACAACACTTTTTCTTCATCCCCAAGTACAATGCTTGTTTTGCGTCCATTGACGTTTTGCAAGATGGTTGTGACATGAGGGTTTTGTTTGATGATCTCTTTGGCAATGTTGTTGATCAAAGGGTCGCGTTTGCCGACCACCAAAACCACCATGGTTTCATCACTGACAAACCCACGACGAATCAAGACGTGACGAATCAATCCGGTACGACGCGATGCATCATAGGGTTCCACGCGGTATTTCTCTAGAATCTTATGAATGCTTTGCAAGAGCAAATCGGTTTTTTCTTCATGCAACAAGCAACGTGTAAACGGAATGATGGTATGCGAGTATTCCTCATAGAATCCCGAAATCAAACGCCGATTTTTGTCTTTGGCATATCCAATGATGATTTTGTTGCGATAGGCATAAGGGTTGTCCATCCCTTGGGTTGGGGCAACTTTGATGGTCAGCTTGGCATCGTTTACCAATTGTTTGACATAGGCAGTTTTGTCATCCAATTGTGCTTGGTAGTGTTGATGCAGCAAATGGCAACTGCCACAGCGCTCATATATCGGACAGCCCACTTGACAGCGTTGTGGACTCGCTTGCAGCACCCGTACCACTTTGCCAATATAGCCTTCCCGGATTTGTTTCACGACTTCAACCTGAACCCGCTCTCCTGCTAAGACGTTGTTGACGAACAATCGATCTTTATTGATCAACAGCTCCGCCACGCCCTCTTTGTTTAGTTTTGTAATTTTGGCTTCCATTCTTTGCCCGTTTTTCAACATATGCTTCTCCTTCACTTAGCGAATAAAATTCGTTGCGATCTTCTTGGGGGTCGGTGGAGGGGTTAGCGTACTTTCCGCGACCAGCTTCATCAAGTAGATCATATTGTTTGTTAGTACTTCGATAATTTGCATTCCTTCCGCATCACTCATGATTTCATCCGGACGCGCGCCATGAATCACATTCCAATAATTGCTACTGGGAATCAGCATTTGGGAATAGGTTAAATAGTGATTCAGTGCGGCAAAGGTTTCCACCCCACCGCTTCTGCGCAAGACACAAAGGGATGCACCCACTTTGTGTTGAAGCATGCCTCCATTCATGGACATGACATAAAAAACACGGTCTAAAAAACTTTTCATGGTTCCCGGAATATTGGCAAAGTATACGGGTGAGGCCAACACAATGCCATCAGCCTCTTTGAGTTTTTGGATGGTGTCATTGACCAAATCCTGATCATAGCGACATTTTTCGTTTTTGAGGCGTGCACAGGTACCACATCCCACACATCCTTGTAGGGGCGCATTCCCCACATGAATGATGTCAAACACAATGCCTGCTGCTTCCATTTGTTCTTTCATCTTGGACAAGGCCAAAAAGGTATTCCCATTTGGCTTGGGAGAGCCATTGATTGCGACCACGCGCATAAATAATCGCCTCACTTTCGCTACCATTGTACCACAATACAACAGACAACTCGCACAAATGTGTCCCCCATGATTCAAGTCTTTGGGCTGCGTATTTTTATTGCTGATGCAAACGCAAAAAACAGTCCTGAGCGTATACGCTTACCAGAACTGTTTTGAATCATTTTTTTATTTTTTGTTTGCTTGAATCATGAGTTCGCACATTTGATTGGAGAAGGCAATTGGGTCTTCAATCGTGAAGCCTTCAATCAAAAGTGCTTGGTTGTATAGCAAGAGTGCATAGTTGTCAACTCTCTCAACATCTTCTTGGTATACTTTTTGCAATGCTTCAAAAATCGGATGATCGGCATTGATTTCCAAAATTTTCCCTGCCTTCATTGGCAAGTTGGCATCTGGCATTTGGCTCAATACTTTTTCCATTTCAAAACTTAAGCCTTCCGCACTTACCAAGCACACTGGATGGGATTTTAAGTGGGTTGAAATTTTGACGTCTTCTACTTTTCCTTCCAAGGCTTTTTTCAGTTCATCCAACAAATTGCGGTTTTGTTCACTCTTTTCTTCCAAGGCTGCTTTTTCTTCTTCGCTGTCCAAATTCAAATCCCCTTGGTTGATGTTTTTAAAGGTTTTCCCTTCAAACTCCATAAGGGCTTGGATGGCAAACTCATCGATGTGGTCATGCAGGTACAAGATTTCAAAGCCTTTGTCTTTTACCTTTTCACTTTGTGGCAAACGATCGATTTTCTCCACGCTTTCTCCACTCGCAAAATAAATGGCCTCTTGTCCTTCCGGCATACGACTGACGTATTCTTGCAACGTAACTAATTTTTGTTCTTTGGAAGAAGTAAACAGCAACAAGTCTTGCAATAGCTCTTTGTGTGCTCCAAATTCGTTGTAAACCCCAAATTTCAGTTGCAGCCCAAAGTTAGCCCAGAAAGACTCATACGTTTCACGGTCTTGTTCCAACATGATTTTAAGCTCAGACTTGATTTTTTTCTCAATGCGGTTGGCAATGGTACGCAATTGACGGTTGTGTTGCAACAACTCCCTTGAGATGTTGAGAGACAAGTCTTGGGAATCCACCAACCCTTTGACAAAACGGAAATGTTCGGGAATCAAATCCGCGGCTTTGTCCATAATGAACACCCCACGGGAATACAACTGCAATCCTTTTTCAAATTCCTGGCTATAGAAGTCAAACGGTTTTTGACTTGGAATAAACAGCAAGGCATTGAACGATACGTTGCCTTCCACATTCATGTGAATACTTTTCAAAGGTGCGGCAAAGTCATGGAATTTGGAGGTGTAGAACGCATCGTATTCCTCTTTGCTGATTTCAGATTTTTGTTTTTTCCACAATGGAACCATTGAGTTGATGGTTTTGGTTTCCACAACGGTTTCATAGTCGTCACTATCCGCTTTTTTGCGTGTGACTTCCATATCCATCAAGATAGGATAGCGGATGTAGTCGGAATATTTTTTGATGAGACTTTCCAAATGATGGACATCGAGATAGGCATCAAAGGACTCATCTTCGCTGTTGTCTTTCAAAAACAAGCGAATGGTCGTTCCATTTTGCAAACGTGTTCCTTCGCTGATTTCATACCCATCGCTTACTTCGGATACCCAACGCAAACTTTGGGTAGACCCGACTTTGCGCGTTTCCACTTCCACGCGCTTTGCGACCATGAAAGCAGAATAGAATCCGACTCCAAATTGACCGATGACATCTACCTCATCCATTTTTTGTTCTAGGGATTGTTTAAATGCCAACGACCCACTTTGGGCAATGGTTCCCAAGTTTTCTTCCAACTCCGCTTCACTCATCCCAATGCCACTGTCGGCAATTTCGAGCACGCGTGCTGCTTTGTCCACTTTGATGGTAATGTTTAAATTGGTGCGATCCACCGTGCTTCCCTCTTGTAGGGATAAATAGTTTAGTTTGTCATTGGCATCTGACGCATTGGAAATCAATTCTCGCAAGAAGATTTCAGGGTGCGTATAGATACTATGGATCATAATGTCTAATAAACGTTTTGATTCAGCTTTAAATTCTTTTCTTTGACTCATATTAACCTCCATTAGCACTTACCCATAATGAGTGCTAACAATATCATAACGCTTTTTAGCTGGATTGGCAAGTCTGTTTGTCAAGAACTCATTCCAAAGGCAAACTAAACCAAAAGCGGCTGCCTTCATTGAGCGAGGATTCCACCCCATAATGACCTTTATGAGCATCCACAATTTTTTTAACAATGGAAAGACCTAGCCCGGTGCCTGCGATGGCGCGCTTGTGGTTTTTGTCTACACGATAATAACGTTCCCAAATATAAGGCAATTCTTCCTCGGCGATGCCCTCGCCATGATCTTCCACTTCAATGATTACCTTTCCTTGCTCGATTTTTTGACGCACAACAATGGGTTTGTCTTGGTCACTGTAGTGAATGGCGTTGGTCAGGATATTATAGAACGCTTGGTCGATTTTGACGGGGTCTGCTTTTACCATTGCCTCCACCGTGTATTCAAATGCAATTTGATAGCCTTGGGGTTGGACCAACTGTGCTGTATTTGCAATGATTGCTTGTAGACGAGTCGTAAGGTTGTATGCTTCGAGACGCAACTCCATGTTGCTCTGTTCTAGAGAAGAGAGTTCGAGTACCTCGTTGACCAGCATGCTCAGTCGCTTGCTTTCTTCCATGATGATTTGTGTTTGTTCTTGGGTAATTTCATCGGGAAAGTCATGCATCATTTCCGCATAGCTGTAGATCAATGCAAGCGGTGTGCGAAGATCGTGAGACACGTTGGCAACCAGTTCCTTTCGGACGCGCTCAACCTTTCCAAGTTCTTTGGCAGCTGCATTGAGGGTATCGGAAAGCTCTTTGATTTCCAAGTAGCCATGGCCTGCAAAAGGAACCTCATAGTCCCCACGCCCCAACACTTTCGCGCTTTGATTGAGTTGTTCAATCGGACGGGAAATGTGGCGGGATATGACAATGGCGAATACCACAGCAAAGAAGATCATAATTGCAGTGATGATATACAACTGTAATTGCAAGGTGGACAAGGTGGCATCTACGGGGGTAATCATTGCATGAAAGGTTAGCGAAAGGACTTGTCCGTTTGAAAGGACAAACTCTTTTGTTTTTGTGATTGTCTCAATCGGGCGTCGCCCACTGGATTGGTTGGGTCGAACGGGTGGAGTGAACTCCACGCTTGGCAAAACCATAATGTCTTTATTTTGTGCCAGTTCATTGATGACGCTTTGCAAGTCCGCTTGTTCAAGATGTTCTTCGACTCTTACGATGGCTTGTTCCATTTCGGCTGTCCGAACCAATTTATACATATGAGGAAGCAAAACCGTTCGAAAGAGCCACAAGATGGCGAGCAAAAGGGTGCAAAACCCAATCAGAAAACCGAAAATGCGCCACTTTACTTTATATTTATCCATCGAAGCGATATCCTAACCCTCGTAGGGTTGTGATGTACATCGCATAGGGTCCCAGCGATTTGCGTAATAGCTTCATATGCGTGTCCAAGGTGCGATCATCTCCAGAATAGTCATACCCCCACACTTCAGTCAAGATTCTTCCGCGGGGCAGTGCAATATTTTTATTGCGGATCAAGAAAAACAACAAATCGTATTCTTTTGGAGCCATTTCCGCAAGTGTACCATCCACATACACTTTATACGCAGTCATATCTACTTTTAGGCCTCCTTTTTCAAACAACGCATGCATTGCTTCGCAATGGATCATTCGCATCTGCTCATTTGTTCTGCGCAGAATAGCATTGACGCGCAGCATAATTTCTTTTGAGGAAAACGGTTTTACGACATAATCATCCACGCCTAGTTCAAATCCCAAGACCTTGTCATACTCCTCCCCTCGAGCAGACAACATAATAACGGGAATTGAGGAATGCTTCCGAATCTCTTTGACAGCAGAAAACCCATCCAGTTGAGGCATCATCACATCCATGATGATGATGTCAAAAATTTGATTGCGACACAACCAGACGGCTTGTTCTCCATTTTCAGCTTCCACTACTTCATTTCCTTCAAACAAGGCATATCGTTTGATGACATTCCGCAATCCCGCTTCATCATCGCATAGTAATATTTTAGCCATTTTGCTCCTCCCTTTACGCTTACGAAAACCCATATTTTGCTTTTTGCGTATTCTTATTTATTGTGCACTTCTTTTTTGTCAGAAATGTGGCAGTGTCCAAACTTGCTCCCCAATCCCTTTCCTCATTGCATTCCCACAAGCAACGCAAAAAGGACGTTTGAATAGGAGGGAAACGTCCTTTTTTGCGTCCAGTTCTTGGATGCACTCGCTTTTGTTATTACGTAAATCATCTCTCTTGTTTGAACTGGTTTCATTTGAGGCTTTGGTGATTGAAGAGGTTTGCCCCCCCATTACGCAGCTGCATCATCCCTAACGTCGCTTACGGTGCCACAATTGAAAGGATCTGCACCATCTAGAAAAGCCTATTATCTATAATGGACGGGATCTTCGGCCTTGGTCGACTGTAGTGGCGCCAATTCATAGATAACATCCATTCTTTTCGCAACTACGGGGGAATGGGTTACGATAATGATGCACTTGTTTTCTTCTTCGGCCAAGCGTCTGAAGATGTCGATGACTTCTTTTTCTGTCGCCATATCCAAGTTTCCGGTTGGTTCATCGGCCAGGATAATTTCGGGATCATACGACAAGGCGCGCGCAATGGCAACACGCTGTTGCTGTCCTCCTGAAAGTTTTAAGATTCTGCGTGAAGCAATGTCTTCGTCTAATCCTACTTTCTCAAACAAATCCATTGCTCTTGCTTTTTTGTTTTTGATTTGTTTTCCAGAAACATCCATCGAGAGCTCTACATTGCGTAATGCGGTGTACCCCGGAATCAAATTGAAACTTTGGAAAACAACGCCTACATACTGACTGCGGTATTGATAGCGATCGATTTTGGTAATGTCTTTTCCTTCATAATAGATCGTTCCACCCGTCGGGATGGTTAGTCCTGAGAGCAGCGAAAGCAAGGTCGTTTTCCCGGCACCCGATTTTCCGATAATACCATAGACTTTTCCCTTTTCAAAGGAATAGTTCATGTTTTTTAATACCTCTTTTTTACCATCATAGGTATAACAGAGATTTTCAAGTTGTAAAACACTCATCAAATCTTCCTCCTTCTACGTTCGATCACTCAAGATCTTCAATGGTTCATAGCGCATCACAAAGACAACCGCACTCAATGAGGCCAAGACGGAAAGCACTAAACCAATTCCCATCAACTGCATAATCACGGTGAGATTGGTCGTTGCATCTAAGGTATCAACGTAATCAATGTCCCCTTGGGTTTGCCCGGGACGACTGAGTTGCATGGAACCCACCCCGGAAAGTTGCTGGCCTGGGCGCCCAAAATTCGCGCTTTGTTGTGTCACTTTGTTTTCTTGGGCATCGATTTGAGAAGCCAACAAGGAATCGGATACCGGCACGCTTGCAACGGCACCAAGCCCTGTACCTAAGAGGATTGCGACAAAGGCTACAATCACCAACTCACAAACAAATTGAGTTGCTACTTTCCATTTTTTCATCCCAATTGCCATCAATACTCCGACTTCATACTTTCGTTCTCTCACATTGAAGACATTTAAGACAAACAAAATAATGCCACCTACTCCTAGGATGATCCAAAGTAGTAAATCCGCAAATTTTGCCGTATTTTGAATGGGAATCAAGCTGCTTTCGTAATTGTTTAGGTCGGTAGAGCTTACGGTATAATTTTCGCTTAACCCCATAGTGCGAACATCTTCAACGAATCCATCGTACGCTTCCATCGAACCGAGCACAAATGTTCCACTATCCGTAACGCCGATGGCCGTAGTGAGTTCATTCCCCCGCTCATCTGTTGTGAGGGTTGCGTTTTCCTCGGTATATGCAATGGTCTTTTGCAATGCTTCATAGGAAGTATAGATTTGATTTGCAGGGTCCATTGCCGTAGAAAAGCGTGTATTGAACCCCTCACCATCCACACTCGAATAATCATAAAGTCCGGTAATGGTGTACTCAAACATTTGCGTTTCATCGTTTGGATTTGCCAACGTAATGGTATCTCCGATATGGAGATTGTTGTATGCTGCAAGTTCACTGCTGATGACACAATCATAAGATTGCGCATCCAAGTCAAAGATTTCTCCTTCTACAATTTTACTGTTGCCTGATACAAAATCACTCATCGCACCATAAGAACTATATCCCACAATCGTAAAATCCCCTTGTGCCATGGTGAAGCTGGTTCCACCAAACCCACCTGGAAACGTGCTCATACCACCGTTGGATCCGGTAGCATTGTTTGCTGTATTGTCTTCGCTTACCGCCTCAAACAACTCATTTCCATTGATGGTTGCCGATGCGGAATAATGGAAGTCTTGCACATACTGTGAATAGGCATAGTCTTCCATTTCTTCAATACTGAGATTTTTCACATTTTGAATCAGCGTCCGGAAATCTTCTCCGTTCGCTATCGCCTCTTTCATTACTTTTTCACGATCAAAGACAATCGATGCCGTAATGGATAAATCCTTTATCCCTTCACTCTCTGCGTGTTTAGCCGCTTGTTTGACCGACAATGCAACGCACGACGAAGCGGTGATAACAAGTACAATAATTCCAATAAGAATATTTCTGCCTTTCGAACAATTGATGTTTGAAAGGGCATTTTTAATAATCAGCATTCTTTTTCCTCCTTTGTGTTGATGGAATGAACGGCGGATCTTTTATGCTGCCATTTTGCCAACATCCACATTGTAGTAGACGTCTTTGAAGTTTCGATGTTGTTTCTCTGAATTTTTGCTGAACATTAAAAAAAACATCCATTTGGATGTTTTGAGTTGGATGGCGGAAACGGTGGGATTCGAACCCACGAGCCCGTGAAGACTACCTGATTTCGAGTCAGGCTCGTTATGACCACTTCGATACGTTTCCATGAACCCATAATATCACATCTTCCTATCTTTGAAAAGAACCCAAGCTATAAAAAAATAACCTTTGTTGGAAGGTTATTTCTTACAGGTAATGACAAGGGATTGCGAGTGGTGTAGTTCAAAAGGAGCTTTGTTGAAATTGCCATAGGTTTGAATATCACGATACCCCAACGCCACAAGCAAATCCACAAGTTGGTCATGCAGGATGGCATAGAGGGTAATGGTACTTTCATAATGTTCCTCATTTACATCCAATACCGTATGAAAGGTTACCCGCGGATAATCCACTTTGTAATGACGCT
Organism: Erysipelotrichaceae bacterium; assembly: GCA_051655665.1. Taxonomy (GTDB): domain Bacteria; phylum Bacillota_I; class Bacilli_A; order Erysipelotrichales; family Erysipelotrichaceae; genus JBOFMT01. The sequence goes on from JBOGAI010000151.1 coordinate 11,238, forward strand.
CAAAGGTTAGATGAGCCTCCTTGTTTTCAATGGTTGGCAATCCGGTCAATTGTTTGGATACGACACGGTCGTAATTGACAATTTGCAATACTAAGACTCCCTCTTGTTCCAACAAGAGATAGCAGTCCGTCAAGATGTTTTTCAAGTCACTTTCATTCAACGCATGCGCCAAGGTATTGCCGATGCAAAAAATATTGGCAAAGGATTCTTTCGGGAAGATCTTGGTCAAATCTTGCATGCCGCCCACCAACCACTCCACCTCGACTTGGTCAAGTTTCGCTTTGTGCGACGCATAGGCAATCATTTCTTCATCTGGTTCAAGTCCACTGACCTGATATTGTCGTTTGGCCAAGGCATTTGCATAGGCCCCATTCCCACATCCCACATCTAGCACACTGCGGTTGGGATGAAACGCTTCATCGAGGAAGTTTAGTGTCGCCAAACTTAAGGGGAAGATGTCGGAATAGTATTTCGCAATTTGAGAATATGACATTCTATCCCTCCTTTCTACTTGTAATCATAGCGGAAACGAAATGAATTGAAAGTATTTCAATACATTAAAGATCCAGGAAACCAAAAAAGCACCTGACAAAACATAGACCACCCATGGTTTTTTCCCAAGCTGGAAAAAGGACTCCAAACGCGTGGTTTGGTGGAACGCATCGCCCACAAACAGCACGCTTGCCCACCCCAAAAGCAAAAGCATGGGGAAGACCAATAGATTGGACCACAGTGCCATTGCCCACTTTCCTTCAAGCAAATGCGCAATGGCGGCCGTCATCCCACAACCACCGCATGGGATGTGAAACGTCGCCCGAAACGGACACTCGTACCAGCCAATCCAAGAAAATAGAAACGTCGCAACGCCTATGGTTGCAAGAATGAGAAAGGTTTTGTTGAATCGTTGCATATACATTCTCCTACCGTTTCATTGTAGCCTGATTGAGTACATCTGACAAGCTCAACTCGTACGGGTTGGCACCCACAAAAACA
>JBOGAI010000152.1:0-1765 GCA_051655665.1 Erysipelotrichaceae bacterium
CCCAATCAAAACAGAAAGGTGGATTTCATTATGAAAAGAAAATGGGTTGGAGCTTGTTGTGCGGTTGCATTTATTGGGGTTGGCTCTATCTCTGCCTATGCTGCCGTAGATGCCTATGAGTACAGCCAAGCAAGTGGCCTTCTAGGCGATATTGGCATTGAAGTGCGTGAGCTTTCGAGAAAAGACGCCAAGGAAGTGTACAAAGACATTGCCTCGGACACCTATGAATACGAGAAGACGATGGATCTGTTGAATGATAGAGCGCAGGATTTGGGCATAGCAAACATTCCAGCGGATGGGAAAGAAATCTATGAGGCCATTGTGCATTATCATGCACTGTTGGGAACGGCTAAGATTACTTCAGAGCAGATTCGCACCATTCCAACTGGTTTGACGTACAAAGAAATCATCAAAGTATTGGGCGATACCAAAGACATCGGCAGTGGACAACATGTCTTGCAGTATGCTGTGGATGGCGATAAGGTGTTGTATTTGTCCTTCGCGGATGAAAACGACAAATGCATGCAATCGGGTGAAGACCTTTTAAAGACGTTGGAAAGCAAACCGCAAAATCATGTGGATCAAAACACCTTTAATGCAACCATGACCCAAAGAATGGACAACTCCATTTTGGTTTCCTGTCCCACTTACGAGCGATTTGATGTCATCTCCTTGGCCATCACCAAGGATACGAGCATTGAATTTAAAGATGGTTCCCTTGCGACCATCGATGACATTGACAGCACGAGCAATCTTATCATCACAATTGGCGAAAATATTGATTTAAGCTATCCTCCACAAGGATTGGCTTTGAAAATCATCATCAACAAGTAGTCCAAAGCATTCCATTTTCGATACCGGTAAACCCATACTCAAAATTGGTTTACCTTTTTTTATACGGTATCAAACTTTACTCTACACTGTAAATTTTAGTTTTTTGAGCGCAACAAACTGCAATATGAAGTCGCAAAAAGACTTGAACGTCTTTCATTTACGCTATTGTTCTTCCAAATAAAAAAATACGTTCAATGCTTCCGCACAGAACGTATTTAGTCGTTCAATTTTCAAGAATAACCATTCGTTTTTGAAATTACAAGACATCAGTATCGGCACTAACACTTGTAGACAGGGATACCTTCATTTTTCTTCCATTAAAATGCAATGCAAACCCAGCAACAACACTTAGTATCGTTCCGATAATGAGTGTACCGTGGTAGATTGGATCCCATGGTGTCCAAAACAACAAGAAGATACTTGCAACCACAAACAAGGTTCCCAGAAGGCAAGATAGGGCTAAACCCACTTTGCCACCCGGAACTTTATAAGGTTGCTCCCCATCGTTGTGTTTCATTCTAAGTATCCAAGCAGCAGGAAATACAAAAGCATATGGAATTAAGAAGATTACAAAGCTAAAGGATAATAGCGTCCAGAATACTTCGTTTGCATTTCCACTGAGTGCAAAGTTAAATACGATAAGCAAGGTTGCTAAAACACCCATTACAATGTAGGAGTAATCCGCTGTCCCATACTTAGCATGTTTATGCGATAGCATTTTTGATTTTTTTTCAAGTTCAGCAGCATCCAATGTTACGACGGCACCAAGTGTCCAAGAAATCATGTTGGCAACCAATGTAAACAATGCGACCCCAATGAGTACTTTAAAAATCAGATCTTGTGCCCCCCAAAATACACTGCACAGATTTTGAAGGGCATAGAAGAAGCCCGTAGCCGACTCCACGTTTTCTGCAGGCAAAGCAGCCAAAAT
>JBOGAI010000153.1:0-6737 GCA_051655665.1 Erysipelotrichaceae bacterium
TTTTTTTAGTGCATTCACTACATTATCGAGTGGATACTTTTCATCCGGTTGTACGCTTTCTCCCACTGCCTTGTGAATCAACAAGACGTGTTCATCTTCGTATAGGGGGACTAGTCTTTGTCTACATTGCAAGAAGGACAAATCGATTGCATCGTCGAAAAATTCCTCCGCCATATAAAACGTGATAATATCCCCTTCACACAAGCGTTGTGCGATTTCACAACGTTTGTGATTCACCTTAATTTTCTTGTTGCGGATGTATTTATACAGTAGCGCTTTGGGCAATAGGGGTACTGCCTTGGCAATGAATTTATCGACGCGCTGATTGGCATCGTTGGCTTGAATGTGCATTTCTCTCATACGGTTCTCTTTTCTATATTTATTGGTACAGTCAGTATAACATAAAAAAAGGAACCGAAGTTCCTAATTTTTTTTGATGGTGGGACCGGTGGGACTTGAACCCACACGGAGTTGCCTCCAACGGATTTTAAGTCCGTTGCGTCTGCCTATTTCGCCACGGTCCCGAAATGGAGGATCCAACCGGATTTGAACCGGTGATCACAGAGTTGCAGTCTATTGCCTTACCACTTGGCTATGGATCCACTTCGAATGTTTTCATATCGCAAAGCATGGTTATACTGCCTTACTGCTAATACATTATATACGCTATCCCAAATAAATGCAATAGCTTTTTTCGCTTTTTTTGTGGTAATTCTCCCATCACTTTGCGAAGATAAACCCATCACTTTGCTTCACATCTTTTCATCGCAAACAAGGTATACACAAAAAAAAACAGCAGGGGTAGCCCCTGCTGTTTCATTCGCACTCTAGTTGGCTTTGACTTTGATCCACAAATCAGCAAGTGCTTTTTTCAATGTTTCATTATAAGAAAAGTACTCATCGTTTGGATTGTCAAGACGTGGTTTGTACGCATCGATGCCAGCATACAATTCTTCAGCCAACGCTTCCTCTACTACGCTCACAGAAGAGGTGTACCCCACGGTTTCAGAGTTGTTATACGCGACATCTTCACTGATCATATAGTTGATGAATTCATTGGCCAACGCAGGGCATGCCGCATTTTTCGGAATAACAAAGGAGTCGACCCATTTGTTCGTACCCGATTCTGGCAAATAGAAGCCCATGTCTTCGTTTTCAGACAAGATGTAGGTAGCATCCCCAGAATAGACAAGTGCCAAATCTTTGACACCATTCACCATGTTATCGATGACTTCATCGGTTACGTAAACGGGATCCATCGTGTTATTCAGTTCCAACAACCAGTTGTATGCAGCGCTAATTTCATCACTGTTCTCGGTATTCATCGAGTATCCTAGCGCCTTAAATGCCATCATGAAGGCATCGCGTTCGCTGTCATACATGTAAATTTTCCCTTTGTATTTTGGGTCCTTGAAAATGTCATAGCCTTCTTTTTCTAAGTCAGCCAAGGATACGTTTTCTTTATTGTAAACAATACCCACGTTTCCATAGAAGTATGGAACCGAATATTCTCCAGAGGGATCGGCATCCAAACTTTTTAAAGCCGGATTGATGTTTTCAAAATTGGGAATACGATCAAAGTCAAGAGGTTGCAACATGTCTTCTTGCAGCAAACGTTGAATCATATAGTCAGAGGGTACCAAGATATCGTAGACATCCCCACTTTGTAATTTGGTGTACATGGATTCGTTGGTATCATAAAGGTCATAAATGACTTTTACGCCGTATTCTCGCTCAAAATCAGAAATAACACCTTCACCAACATATTCACCCCAGTTGAATACTTTCAAAGTATCACAACCCGTGTCATTTTTGTCGGTACTAGGGTTTGAAGCACATCCTGCAACGCCGAAAGCCAAAGTGCTTGCAGCCAATATCGTTAATAATTTTTTCATTTGCGTTTAAGATCCTTTCTTTCTTTAATCCAAGGAATGACATTTACCAAAATCAATGCAATCGTAATGATTAAAACCATAATGGTAGATAAAGCATTGATGGATGGATTGATTCGTTTGGACATTGTGTAAACGAGAATGGAAATGTTTTTAACCCCATTTCCAGTAACAAAATAGGAAATTACAAAGTCATCAAATGACATTGTAAAAGCAATAATCGCACCCGAGATAATGCCTGGCATGATTTGAGGCACAATAACTTTGGTCAAGGCCTGTGCAGGTGTCGCACCCAAATCCAGTGCTGCTTCCGCTAAGTTTGGATCCAAAGAGCGAAGTTTTGGCATCACGGACAAGATTACATACGGAATACAAAAGGCAATATGCGCTAATAATAAGGTGGCGAAGCCTTTTTCAATGCGCATAGAGGAATAAAATAACATAAGTCCAATCGCCGTAACGATCTCTGGATTCATAATCGGCAAGTTGTTGATTTGCAAGACCACTTCACGTACCAATTTTCGTGATTTAGACAAACCGATTGCCGCCAAGGTACCCACGATCGTGGAAACCACCGTTGCAATGACTGCAATGACAATGGTGTAGTAAATGGCCTCCATCATATTGCGATCGTTGAACATTTTCACATACCACTCCACTGAGAACCCTTCAAATTTGGTCAAGGATTTGCTGGAGTTGAAGGAGAAGACAATCATGTAAATGATTGGCAAGTAGAAAAAGACCATGACAAGCGCAAGATACAGTTTGGAAACGATTTTGCGCTCTTGTTTGAGTTTGCGTTGGCGCATTATGCTGTCCCTCCCCCGTGCTCAGCAGCACCATCTTGTTTGTCGAGTTGTTTGGTAATGTATAAGGAAATCATAATGACCACTGCCATAATCAAGGACACAGCACTACCGAAGTTCCATTCTCCGACGGTGATGAATTGATTTTCGATGATGTTCCCGATGAGGACATAACCACCCCCACCCAACAGTTTCGGAATGACGAAGCTGGAAACACTTGGCAAGAAGACCAACGTAATCCCAGAAATCACCCCTGGAAGCGACAACGGCAAGGTCACGCGCAAGAAAGTTTGCAGTTTGTTGGCCCCCAAATCATTCGCTGCGTTGATGAGTGAGCGATCCATTTTAGCCAACGAAGTATAAATTTGCAAGATCATGAATGGGATAAAGTTATACACCATCCCAAGGGTAACCGCAAAATCATTGTGAATCAAATTGAGCGGTGGTAAACCAAGAGAGGTCAACAAGTTGTTGATCAAACCGTTTTCAGCCAAGATCCCAATCCATGCATAGGTACGAACCAACATGTTGATCCACATTGGAATCGTAACCAATAAGATCATGATTTGCGCGTGTTTTGGACGTAAGTTGGCGATGATATACGCAATGGGATAACCCAATAAAATACACAAAACGGTTGTAATCAGCGCGATGCGTAAACTGCGTACCAACACATCAATAAAGATGGGGTCAAAGAAAAACTTTTTGAAATTATCGAGTGTAAAGTGCAAGGTTGCGACGTTGTTTCCTTGGGTTGTAAATGCGTACACCGTGATCAGCAACATCGGGATGACGATGAATATCGCAATCCACACCATGTAAGGCTGCACTAACCGTTGGAAGGCTTTCATGTTAGTAAGACCCCATTTTGGACATTACGTGAATGTCTTCCGGGAAGAAATGCAAACCTACTGTTCTTCCTACTTCGGACAAGTCCGTTGTATGGATCTTCAATTCGCGATAATTGGTTTCCACCACAATTTCATAGTGGACTCCTTTAAACAAAATCGACTTGACGACACCTTCTAGTTTGCCCATTTCGATATCCACGATGTCGATGTCTTCTGGACGGATGACAATGTCAACTTGCTCGTTGTCTTTGAAACCATAGTCGACGCATTCAAACTCTTCCCCATCGAAAATAACGCGATAATCATCCAACATCACACCATCCAAAATATTGGATTCTCCGATGAACTTGGCGACAAATTCATTTTCCGGCTCGTTGTAGATGTCGGTTGGAGAACCGATTTGTTGGATTTCGCCTTCGTTCATGACCACGATTTTGTCAGACATCGTCAAGGCTTCTTCTTGGTCATGGGTTACATAGATAAAGGTAATGCCGACTTCTTTTTGGATTTTTTTCAATTCCAATTGCATTTCTTTACGCAATTTCAAATCCAATGCGCCAAGTGGCTCATCGAGCAACAAGACCATCGGCTCATTGACCAAAGCACGGGCGATGGCAACGCGTTGTTGTTGACCCCCGGACATTTGCGAAATGCTGCGCTTTTCAAATCCAGCCAAGCCGACCAATTTCAGCATGCGTTTTACCTTTTGGTCAATGACGTCTTTACTGAATTTTTTGATTTTTAATCCAAACGCGATATTTTCATACACGTTCATGTGTGGAAACAGGGCATATTTTTGGAAAACGGTGTTGATTTCACGCTTGTAAGGAGGAATATTCGAAATTTCAATGTCGTCGAAATAGACTTCTCCATTGCTTTGTGTCAAAAAGCCTCCAAGGATTCTTAACAACGTCGTTTTCCCACAACCTGAAGGTCCTAGTAACGTTACGAATTCGTTTTCCGCAATGTCCAGGTTAACCCCTTTAAGAACCAATTGGCTGTCGAATTCTTTGACTAGATTTTTAATTTGAATTAAATTGCGCATATGTCGTTCCTCCTAAAATAGTGGTGGTGTACAAACCCACAACACTTTTGCTTGTTTGTTTGTCCGATTCAATAATTTGTGTGCTTTTCCACCTCGAAGATAAAATGTTTCGCCTTTTTTTACGACCAATTCGCGATCTTCAAAAGCGATTACAATTTTACCCGCTAAAATATAACCAAATTCTTCTCCGTCATGCGGTTCTTGTTCCATCGATTCCCCCATGGGTGGGATATCTACGATGATGGGCTCCATCTGATTTTTCTGTGCGTTTGGTACAATCCAGTGCACGGTAGATTCTTCTCTTTGATCAACAAAGAAATCATCCTCCGTAAAGACGGACTTTTCGTTTTTTTCTTCCTTGAAGAAATTAGCCAAAGACGTACCCAATGCTTCTAAAATGTCATTGAGTGTCGAGATTGAGGGAGAAGTCAAGTCTCGCTCTACCTGGGATAAAAATCCCTTGGTAAGTTCGCAGCGACTCGCAAGTTCTTCCAAGGTTAGATTATTCTGTATTCGTAGTTGCTTTATTGCCTTCCCGATTTCCATTCCGACCTCCTGTTTAGAATTACTAAACTTTATATAGGTATATATTAAACCATAAACTATTATACAACTTTCTTTATTAAATGCAATAATTTCTAAACAAAAAGTTTAATAAAGTAAACGAAGAAATAAGGGTGCGGATTCGCTTTCCCTTTAAAACAAAAAAATACCCCGTAGGGTATGTTTATTTTCCGAATCGAAGCTGCTCTTGGATTTGTGCTAGGCTTTGCGCATCTGCTTCCAAATAATAGGAATAATCCTGATAGTCTTCGTTAAAATAATAGGCATCTGAACCTTGCAAAACTTCACTTTGCAGCTGCAAATCCCCTTGCAACAATCCTACATAGGGTGCTAGATCAAACAAGGACAAATTCGTATCCACACTACTAAGTGCCTTGAGACCAAATTGAATTTGATCTATTAGAGACAATTCCTGAACGCGTTTTGCCATGGCAAACAAGATTTGCTGTTGGCGTCCGGCACGAAATAAATCATTATCACTCTTTCGATGTCTTGCGTAGACCAACGCTTGATCCCCGTTTACTGTAATGTCAACACCTTCGTTGAACGTTACGAGTTGGTTGTCCTCGGTCGTTTCAGCAAAAGAAATGGTGGGGGTCAAGGTTATACCGCCAATCCCATCGATAAGCCGTATAAACTTTTCAAAATCCACTTCTACGTACGCTTGCAAACTAGGCAGTTCAAAGAAATTGCCCAGTGTTTCTACCACACACGCTTTGCCTCCGCCTTGATTAACCCAATTGACTTCACCATACGCGTACCCGTTGGTGATTTTGTCAAAACGACTGGAACATGCCAGTTCCACATACGTATCGCGAGGCACACTATACAAAGAAACCGAAGAGTGGTCGGCATCCACGTTGGCAATCATAATAGCATCTGCGCGGGAGGTAAACTCCGTCGCCTCTCGGCCATCTACCCCTAGGATGACCACATTACGATTTTGAGCCATCGCTTGTAACGCATGGCCTGCTGCATATGCCCCAATGCGAACGAATCCATATACAGCAATCGTGCCAACGAGCACAACCAAAAACAATCGGTCAAAGCGAACGCGCTTCTTGCGTTTTCTCGACCGACTTTTTTGTTTGTTCATTTTACTGGGCGCTGTTGATCAACGCTTGCAATTGAGGTTTTGGTTGGAATCCGATTACTTGTTTTACAATTTTCCCATCTTTGAATAGAATCAAAGTAGGAATTGACATAACACCAAACTTTTGAGCCACTTCAGGATCGTTGTCCACGTTCAATTTTACGATGTTTGCTTTGCCTTCGTTTTCTTTAGCTAGTTCTTCCAAAATCGGCGCTACCATCTTACATGGTCCGCACCAGTCTGCATAGAAATCAACCAATACGACACCCTCTGAAATCACTGCATCAAATTCTGCTTTGTTTACAATTTTCATTTTCATATCCTCCGTTAACATACTTCAATTATAGCATAATTCACTTGAATAAGTCTTTTCAATCGCACTACAAATCCATTTATGCGCTTGCTTGGGCTAAAATGTGATGCTTACTTGCGCACCAAGCCATATTCAACCAAAGCGTGCAACACCCCTTTTTCTTCGACGTTTTT
>JBOGAI010000154.1:0-6074 GCA_051655665.1 Erysipelotrichaceae bacterium
CGGAAGAGGCCATTGTGCGCATGAGGGGCAAGTATCGAAAGCTGTATTGTTGCGAAGGGGGCAATCACGAGTTGCTGCTCAACCCGTATTTTTACGAACAAATCTTTGATGAGATTGATTTCTTTATGCATTCAAGGTATAATACTAAAGAAAAATGATGATTAAGGAGTAGTACATGCTACACTGCCCTAACAGGGAGAGTCACCTTGACTGCAAGTGACTTAGGGTAAGACGTTTGGAATTCACCTTATAGTGAGGCTAATCCCCTCCGGTCCATACCGTTATCATGTGAAGAAAGAGCATCGATTGGTGAAGCAGGATGGTACCGCGCGTAAGCGTTCCTGCATCGCTTTTCGATTTTTTTTATGAAAAGGAAAGGAACTTACTACATGGAAAAGTTAACGACATTACAACAAGATGCCTTGCAAGCCATTGAACAGTGCGCGCATGCTTCTGATTTGCAGCAGTTGCGTGTTTTGTATTTAGGCAAAAAAGGACCGATTCAAGAAGTCATGAAAATGATGAAAGATTTGCCCAATGAAGAAAAGCCATTGTTCGGCCAACAAATCAACGATTTGAAAGCCATTTTGCAACAAGCCTTGGATGCGAAAAAGGAGATTTTGGAAGCCAAAGCTTTGGAAGAAAAATTGGCAAAAGATAAAATTGACATTACCCTTAGCGGATTCGCTTTAAACGTGGGCAATTTGCATCCGCTTACCATCATCTCGCAAGAGTTGGAAGATTTGTTTATCGGACTGGGCTACTCGGTTGCCGAAGGGCCGGAAGTAGAGTTGGACAAATACAACTTTGAACGTGCCAACATTCCTGCAGATCACCCAGCTCGTGATATGCAAGATACCTTCTATATTGACACGGAATGGTTGTTGCGTACGCATACCACAGCCATCCAAACGCGTGTATTGGAAGAAAATGCACCTACTTTGCCAATCAAATTGATTTGTCCTGGAAAAGTGTATCGCCGTGATGACGACGATGCGACGCATTCCCATCAATTCATCCAAGCCGAAGGGTTGGTTGTAGGCAAAGGCATTTCCATGTCGGATTTGAAAGGGACTTTGGAATTTATGGCCCGTAAAATGTTTGGTGACAAACGCGAAATTCGTTTGCGTCCAAGCTATTTCCAATTTACGGAACCAAGCGTAGAAGTGGACGTGAGCTGTCACATTTGCGGTGGCAAAGGATGTAACGTGTGCAAAGGCACAGGATGGATTGAAATCCTTGGTGCTGGAATGGTACATCCACATGTCCTATCCATGGCTGGCTACGATCCAAATGAGTGTTCTGGCTTTGCCTTTGGGGTCGGCGTGGAACGGGTTGCCATGTTGAAATATGGAGTAGATGACATTCGTCATTTCTATCAGAATGATATTCGTTTCTTGAATACATTCAAGCGTTTTGAGTAAGGAGGATTGCGTGTGAAAACAAGTCGTAAATGGATGGAACAGTACCTAAATCTAGAAGGGTTGAGCAATGAAGCCATTGCCAAAGCGTTGACGGATGCAGGTCTTGAAGTAGAAAGTGTAGAACCATTGGCACAAGGAACCCACCTAACCATTGGTCAAGTATTGAGCTGTGAGGATCATCCGGATTCGGATCACCTGCACGTATGTATGGTCGACTTGGGGGATCAAACTACCCAAATCGTGTGTGGAGCACCCAATGTGGCACTCAATCAAAAAGTCATCGTGGCCAAAGTTGGAGCCAAATTGCCGGAAATCAACATCAAAGCCGCGCAAGTGCGCGGAGTGGAATCCAATGGGATGATTTGTTCCTTAAGCGAGTTGGGCGTGAATGAAAAACAACTTAGCGAAGAACAAAAAAATGGCATTGAAGTATTGGGCGAAGATGCAAAAGTGGGACAAGATCCCTTGGCGTATTTGGGCCTTGACGATGTGGTGTTCGACATCGGATTGACCCCTAATCGCAATGATTGCATGGCAGCGTTTGCCTTCATGAAAGAATGTGGCGCCATCTTCAATCAAAAAGTGAGTTTGCCACACTCTACCGTGAATACCAATGTGGCAACCAGCCAAGTGCACACCCAAACCCGTACCCTGAAATCCAACTTCATTTTGGGTACCTTGGTGGGCAATGTCCAAGTAGGGCCAAGTGTGGACTGGATGAAAAAAATCTTAATGGCAGCGGGGGTCAAAGCGATCAACAACGTCGTCGACATTTCCAACTTGGTGATGTTAGAAACCGGACAACCGTTGCACTTTTATGATGCGGATGTTTTGAGTAAAAAAGAATTGATCGTGCGTGATGACTTTGAAGGCGACTTTGTTGCCCTAGATGGCAACCGTTACGAGATGCAACATGGCGATTTGATGATTTTCTCTGATGAAAAACCGGTAGGCATTGCCGGGATTATGGGTGGAGAAGAAAGCAAAGTCAGTTCTTTGACGACGACGCTTTTGATTGAATCCGCTCATTTCCACAACGTATCCATTCGCAACACCAGCCGTCGTTTGAATTTGCAAAGCGATGCCAGCGTGCGTTTCCAAAAGGGAATCGATCCACAAGCGGCGAGCCAAGCAATGGAACGCGCGGTTAGCTTGTTGCAAGAATATGCAAACGCGACCGTGGTAGAACCAATGGTCGGCGATCTTGCAGAAACGCCACTACGTCGTGTGGAATTGCGCTTGGAAAAAACCAATGCTTTGTTGGGTACTGCTTTTACCATGAGTGACGTAGAGGAAGTGTTGCAACGTTTGGATTTCGATTATCATAAATATTCCGACAGCTTTGAGGTCATTATCCCGAGCTATCGTTTGGATTTGCATATTGAAGAAGACTTGATTGAAGAAGTCATTCGCTTGAAAGGCTTTGACGCTTTGCCTTCTACCTTGCCGGTGTTGCCATCCACGGTGGGGAAATTAAGCCCAAGTCAAAGCATGCGTCGCAAAATCAAGCAAATCTTGACGGGGTATGGCATCAACGAAGCCATTACCTACACCCTGACTTCCCAAGCGAATAGCGAACAAGCCGTCATGCCGCTTGAGAGCCGTGTGGTTTTGGCGTCTGCGATGAGCGAAGATCGCAAAATCATTCGTGGCTCTATTTTGCCAAGTCTTTTGGAAAGCGTTGCCTACAACCAATCGCGTTCGTTGAAAGACGTTGCCTTGTTTGAAATCAGCAATGTATATGCACAGCACTACTTTGAAGAGCGTTTGGCGGTTGTATTGCAAGGGGTTCTTTCTGAAAATCGTTGGCAAAAAGTAGCCATCAAAGCAGATTTCTATGTCATGAAAGGCATCGTGGAACAAGTGTTGGCCAACCTTGGTTTTGAAGGGACACGTGTTTCCATCAAGGAAAACACGGTCGATACGACGATGTTCCACCCATACCGTTCCGCATGCATCTACTTGGGGAAAGAACTGTTGGGGATTTTTGGAGAAATTCACCCGCTGATGGCGAAAACCAAAGGGGTTTCTAGTGTAGTGATGTTGGAACTCATTACCAGCGTGTTGTACGCAACCAAGACCAGCAAAATCAAATATACGCCAATGAGTCGCTTCCAAGCCATCAAGCGTGACTTGGCACTTGTGGTCGATTTGGAAGTCAGTGCACAAGCCATTATCGATGCGGTGCGTCGCAGTGACAAAAACTACATCCAAAACATTGAAATCTTCGATGTCTATGTCGGCGAACACGTCGAGGCAGGAAAAAAATCCATTGCCTTAAGCATTACGCTGCAAGCCAAAGACAAAACATTGGTGGATGCGGAAATTCAAGAAGTCATTGCGAAAGTAATGCAAAACTTGGAAAAACAAGTCGGTGCCGTACTGCGCTCCGCATAAAAGCTAGGACTTCCTAGCTTTTTTTTAAAGGTGGCTTATAATAAGGATGGAGGGATGCATATGAAACAAGTCATTCTAGCAGCGGTCGATCTGGACAAAGATCCCGCCATTGTAAATAGTTTTTTAGTAGAGTTGGAAGCGTTGGCGCAAGCCTGTGCATTGGAAGTAGTTGGAACGATTACGCAAAAGTTGAACCACGTCAACAAGGCGTTGTATTTCAACCGTGGCAAGTTGGATGAACTCAAGGCCATGATTGGGGCAACAGGGGCACAGGCGGTCGTCTTTGACGATGAACTCAGTGGTTCGCAACAGCGCAACCTCTCGGAGATTTTAGAAGTCGAAGTCTTGGACCGAACCATGCTCATCTTGGAAATCTTTGCTTCCAGAGCCCAAACCAAGGAAGCCAAATTACAGGTACAAATTGCCCAATTGCGATATGAATTGCCACGGCTCATCGGACAATTCGAAAATTTGTATTCCCAACAAGGGGGGAAGGGATTTCGTGGTTCAGGGGAAACCCAAATGGAATACAAGAAGCGGGAAGTCAATGCCACAATGGCCCATTTGGAAAAAGAACTTGCCGACTTGACGTTTGCGCGAAAGACGCAACGATTAAAACGTGATAAAAACGCCTTATACAAAGTTGCACTAGTAGGGTATACCAACTCGGGCAAAAGCACCATCTTGAATGGTTTTGTCGGCGACCAAAGTGACAAAGTGGTCTTCGCGAAAGATATGCTGTTTGCCACGTTGGAAACCAGTACCCGCCGCATTGAAACCAAAAACCGTCCTCCTTTTTTGTTGACGGATACCGTGGGATTTGTCGCGAAGCTGCCACATACGTTGGTCAAAGCCTTTCGTTCCACTTTGGAAGAGGTGGTGGAAGCGGATTTGTTGGTACACGTCATTGATGCGTCCAACCCGGAATACGAAATGCAATTGCGGACAACCAACAAAGTATTGGAAGAACTTGGGGCTGGGGGCATTGAGATGCTCTACGTCTTCAATAAAATAGACCAGCATCCTACCTTTACCACGGACGTGGAACCGCTGCTTTGCATCAGTGCGCGCAAAGAAGCCGATTTGGAACGTTTGAAGGAAACCATTTACGATACGATGTTGGCAAGCTTTGATGTGGTGACATTGCTTTTGCCCTATGCGCACACCAAACAGTATGAATACCTCAAACAAAATGGGGAACTTTTGGATAGTGAACAAGGAGAACATGGAACCTACATCACGTGCCGTTTGAAAGCAGGAGATCGCGAAAAGTTTGCAATGTATGTTGTGGACGAAGCACAATAAAGACAGCTAGGCTGTCTTTTTGTTTGGTTTTTGTGCCCTTTGAACAAAGCCTTTGTGCACGATGCACAAATATTGGGCTCCCCTCTTTTCCTGCCTGTCATTCTTGTGCATAATAGTGCAAAGGAGGTGGAAATATGCCGACAACCATGCAAATTGCCCTGGTTCAACAACCAACAACCCCATATGCCATCGAAGAAAACGTAACACAGGCCATCTCAGCCATTTCAAAGGCCAAAGCGAAAGGGGCAAAACTGGTTCTATTTCCCCAAGGGTGGTTTCAAGAAAACAAGGAAGAAGCCTCCCCTTTGTTTGCCAATCAGATGAAGCGAATTCAGGCCATCAAAACCTTGCAAGAGGTGGCCCAATACCTCAACATTCACATCGTGATTTCCTCCCTTATTGAATCCCATACCACTCACTACTATGAAACATTGCTCATCAACCGTCGAGGTGAAATCCAACTGTGCAAAGAGGGGGAAGAAAAGACCAACTCTTTTCCCAGCACACAGGTCGCTTCTGCGTTTTGCGAAATCGATGGAATGAAAGTGGCAATCCTACATGGACAAGAGTGGAAATCCTCTGGTTTGTTGAAACGTTGCGTGGAGAAAGAATTGGATGTCTTGCTCATTCCCAATAACGCACCGTTGCACCACATGCAACGTCGTGTTCTTGAGGGCATTTCCCATCGCAAACGCATTGCCATCTTGATGGCGAATATGCCAAAACCCGCTGGCGGCACCTCATGTGCCTTTTCGCCACAGTATGATTTTGAAAACGAGCATGAATTGCCTTGTTTTTCTTGGGTTGCAAACAGTCAAGAAGAAGCGGTCATGTTGGTGGAATTTGATTTGGACGCCATCACGCAACACAAAGCGACTACGCGTGTATTCACTCAATTTGCCTAACAACAAGGTGTGACTTTCTAGTCGTTTCCCTTGCACTTTGCCT
>JBOGAI010000155.1:0-10694 GCA_051655665.1 Erysipelotrichaceae bacterium
CCGTATCCCAAAAGAGCGCAATTTGAGGGGGATAATAGGTGAAAATCCCAAACAACACGATGATGAGGGCATACACACCGAGCGATTGCCACAGTGGCATGGTGAAGTGTGCTTTGAGTCGATTCCAGGCTACCCCTTGCGCTACAAAGCTGGCCATGACAAACAAAACCAAATCCAAGGTCAAGCTGTCTTTGCCAAAGCCACCGACGTAGGTATAATACCCCACGACAATGCTTGCTTCTGCTGCCAAAAAACCAATCAACATGGCGGCAAACCACTGCTTGGGATCGAGGTGTTCCTTTTTGCGCAGTGCAAAGTAGGTAATCGCATAAACCAGCAAGTAGGGAAGCAGCAATAACTTTAAATGTTCCCAAACGCTTTCATTGGTGGGGGCAAACAGCCCGACAACGCCATTGTAATCAAAGATTCTGAATAAATAATGCGTCAAAATACCCAGCAGCCAAAATAAAATGGCTTGGGCAAACAAAATATTGCGAACGCGTTTCGATGGTGTTTCCATAAGGTTCTCCTTTGTTGCATTATAGCGATTTCTTGTAGAAATACACGTGCAACTCCTTCATAAAAAAGAGAAAACCCACTGGTCAAAAAAATGGGGCTACCAATCTTCCAATAATTTGTGTATAATGTGTGTAAGCGATTTCATCTATTACAATAAGGAGGTAATTTGCATGGATAAACATGTCTATATGTTTAATGAAGGGAATGCAAAGATGAAAGAATTACTCGGAGGGAAAGGGGCCAATTTGGCTGAGATGACCTTATTAGGGCTTCCTGTGCCAATGGGCTTTACCATTGCGACCAGTGCGTGCAATGCGTATTATGACAATCAAGAACAAATGGATGCTGCCTTAGTAGAGGAGATTTATGCCTATTTGTCTCAATTGGAAACCGTTGCCAACAAAAAATTGGGCGATCCGCTCAACCCACTACTAGTATCTGTACGTTCAGGGGCTCGTGCGTCTATGCCTGGAATGATGGATACTATTTTAAATTTAGGGATGAATGACGAGGTTGTGGAAGGGGTCGCTGCGTTGACTCAAAATCCACGTTTTGCCTATGACTCCTATCGTCGCTTTATTCAAATGTTCGCCGACGTCGTAATGGGATTGCCGAAATCCCAATTTGAGGTCGTCATCGACCAAATCAAAGAAGAGCGCCGTGTCAAACTCGACAGCGAATTGAATGCCGAGGATCTAAAAGAAATGGTCAAACGCTTCAAAGCGTTTTACCGCAGCAAGTTAGACTCCGACTTTCCCCAAGATCCAAAGCAACAACTCATCCAATCGGTGGAAGCGGTCTTTAAATCTTGGAACAATCCAAGAGCCATTTACTATCGCCGCATGAATGACATTCCAGGAAACTGGGGAACCGCCGTAAATGTCCAAATGATGGTGTTTGGCAACATGGGGGATACTTCGGGAACCGGCGTAGCCTTTACACGCAACCCGTCGACGGGAGAAAACAAACTGTATGGCGAATTCTTGATGAATGCACAAGGGGAAGATGTGGTAGCGGGCATTCGCACACCGCAGACCATTGACCAATTGGCTCAAGTCATGCCGCATGTCTATGAAGAGTTCAAACAAATCACCAAAAAATTGGAAGCCCATTATCAAGATATGCAAGACATGGAATTCACCATTGAAAATGAAAAATTATTTATGCTGCAAACCCGTAACGGTAAACGCACGGCGAGTGCAGCGTTGAAAATCGCCTGTGACTTGGTTGATGAAGGGGTCATCAATGAAGAAAAAGCATTGTTGATGGTCGACCCAAAACAACTGGATGCACTGTTGCACCCTCAATTTGATGCTGGCGTTCTGGCGCAAGCCCAAACCATCGCAAGCGGACTTCCTGCTTCTCCTGGAGCGGCAAGTGGAACCATCGTGTTCAGTGCGGAAGATGCAATCAAAGTCGGGGAAAAAGGCAACAAGGTCATTTTGGTCCGCTTGGAAACTTCGCCTGAAGACATTGAAGGGATGCACATCGCGCAAGGGATTTTGACCGTCCGTGGAGGAATGACCAGCCATGCCGCGGTTGTCGCGCGTGGTATGGGAACTTGTTGTGTTTGTGGCTGTGGTGAAATCAAAATCGACGAAGCCAAAAAACAGATGAAGGTTGGCGAATTGATTTTGCATGAGGGCGATTGGATTTCCTTGGATGGGTCCACGGGACACGTCTATGCCGGGCAAATCAAAACGGTACCGGCCCAAATTTCAGGATACTTTGAACGGTTTATGAACTGGGCGGATGAAAAACGCGACCTCAAAGTGCGCACCAATGCCGACACGCCAAAAGATGCTTTGCAAGCCAAAGCGTTTGGAGCGCAAGGAATTGGGCTTGTGCGCACCGAGCACATGTTCTTTGAAGGGGAACGCATCAAAGCGATGCGCGAAATGATTGTGTCCAAAACCGAAGGGCAACGGAAAGTGGCCTTGTCGAAAATCTTGCCGATGCAACAAAAAGACTTTGAAGAAATTTATGAGGCAATGCAAGGCTTGCCGGTCACCATCCGTTATTTGGATCCACCGTTGCATGAATTTTTGCCAACCAGTTCGTACGACATTGCCAATTTGGCGCAAGAGATGAATTTGGATGTGCAAGAGCTCAAAGGCGTCATTGCCAGCTTGCATGAATTTAATCCTATGATGGGACATCGTGGTTGTCGTTTGGCCATTTCTTATCCAGAAATTGCGCAAATGCAAACCCGTGCGGTCATCATGGCTGCCATCAACGTCAATCGGATTCATCCCGAATATGACATCAAACCGGAAATCATGATTCCGTTGGTAGGGGATGTCAATGAGTTGCGCTATGTAAAGAAAATCGTGGTCGACACCGCGGAAGAACTCATCAAAGAACAATGTGTTGCGTTAACCTATTATGTGGGAACCATGATTGAAATTCCAAGAGCGGCTTTGTTGGCCGATGAAATTGCGAAAGAAGCCGAATTCTTTTCGTTTGGAACCAACGACTTAACCCAAATGACCTTTGGATTCTCACGGGACGATGCGGGTAGCTTCTTGCAAGACTACTACGGTAAAAAAATCTATGAGGTAGACCCATTTGCGCGGTTGGACCAAAACGGCGTAGGGAAATTGGTCACCATGGCTTCAAAGTTGGGCAAAGCGACGCGTCCAAACTTGAAGTTGGGCATTTGCGGCGAACATGGCGGCGATCCTGGCTCCATTGAATTCTGCCACAATGCGGGACTGGATTATGTTTCGTGTTCCCCATTCCGCGTACCGATTGCCCGCCTTGCCGCAGCGCAGGCCGCAATCAAGTTTCCACGCAAGTAATACGTGCAAGAAAGGCGTTCGCGCCTTTCTTTTTCAAAGGGAAAAGGAGACCATTATGAACCCACAAAAAAACATTGCCCTCATTGCCCACGACAACCAAAAAGAAGTGTTGATGGAATGGGTAGGCAAACATGCATCGCGGTTGGCGAAGCATCATTTGCTAGGTACAGGAACCACAGCTTCTTTGGTGCAAGCCAAAACCGGTTTGCCGGTTGAAATCTTACAAAGTGGGCCCCTTGGCGGCGACCAGCAAATCGGAGCACGCATCGTTGAGGGACGCGTGGACATCTTGCTGTTTTTCTGGGACCCGCTGCAGGCGCAACCCCATGATCCCGATGTCAAAGCGTTGCTGCGCCTTGCAACCTTGTACGATTTGGTGGTGGTGACCAATCAGGCGAGTGCGGACTTTTTGGTGCAAAGCCCATTGCTGGATGCGCCATACGTGCAACGTGCTTTGCCGCAGGTGAATAGTGTCGCAAAACGGTTGGAAGGCTTCTTGGTTAAATAAACATAAATAATGTAAGGTTAAACGATATCATGGAACTACAAAGAAATGAGGTACGTTCCATGAATGAAAGAGAGTTAGCAAAAAAAGTATTGAAAGCAGTCTGGGAGGAAGATTTGTGGTTGGTCACAAAATTGGTGCGCGTCGGTGCCGATCCCAATTGGTTGTATAACGGCTATCCTTTGATATTTCATGCCATTGAAAAAAAGAATGCCGGATTGGTGATGTTGTTGGTGGATTTGCAATCGCAATACTTGGATCAAGCCTTGTGGTTTGCGATTAAAAAACGCCAATTCAAAATCGCGTATTTCTTATTTTCCAAAGGGGCGCTGCCTCGTTGCTTCGAACAGGAAGTAACCTTTGCCACCCCACAGCTGCGCGTATCCAAATACGTAGGGTGTTAAGTTTGAAAAGTCCTTTGCGAGAAGGACTTTTTTTTGAGTGAACTTGGCCAAAGCTGGCACAACATGGATGGCTTGTGGTATGATAAAGGTACATTGATAATGGAATATTATCACACATCACGTACGAATAAGGGGGGAAGGGCAGTATGAATCGAACGGCATTGTCCATCAAAATGTTGAACGCGCTCAAAGCGCATGGAAAACTTTCGAAAAACGAATTGGCACAACGACTGGAAACCAATCCGCGTAACATCGTCGAATTCAAACGCGAACTTGAAATCGCGGGTTATCACATTGAATCTTTGCCAGGGCGCTATGGAGGGTATGTGTTGCAGGAAGAGGATTTGTTGCCGCAGCTTGCCCTTAGCGAAGCACAAGTCAAGGCCCTCAAGGCAGCATATGAATACATCCAAAGTCATCCCAATTTCTTGCAGATGGACGAGTTTGACCAAGCCATTGAAAAAATTTTGGGATCAACCAAAACCAAGGCGGACCCTTTGCCACTTACCTTCTTGAGCAGAAGTGGGGTCCATGTATCTGCTCAAATCAAAACGATGATGGAAACGGTGGAACAAGCCATCGCTACGCAAACCTTGATTGAGCTAGAATACAAATCCTTGCAAGCCGATCAAGCCCAAAAGCTTGTGGTAGAACCCTATCGTATCGTCGCTTACCAAGAAGGCTATTATTTGGTGGCCTATGCCAAACAACGTCAAGCTTTTCGTACCTATAAATTTTCTTCGACCCGCATGAAGGCCGTCCAATTGCTCAACAAGCGCTTTGCCATCGATCCTGATTTCCGGTTGGAACAAGTCATCGGCAGTGTAGGACTCATCAAACAGGAAAGTTATACGCTTGAATTGGTCGTTACAGGAGCGCAAGCCATCTTTTTGTCGGAACGCTCCGTTGGAATAGAACTGGAAAAACATGAAGTGGATGGCAAGCTCTACCTTAAAAGTGTGATGGAAGGAAAACAATCCATCGTAAGTTTTTTGCTCTCACTGGGCGCTGAGGTGGAAGTGTTGCAACCGCAATGCATCAAAACTGCCTACGAGGAAACCATCGCACAAATGGTGGCCCATATTGAAAGGAAGTAGTATGTTTACATTAAAAGATCTCCGGCGTTACGAACGCTGCAAACGTTTGTTTTATTATGGGCTCAAGCAACCCATTGAGACCCCTGCCTACATTTATTACAACACCTCGCTTAAAAACTTGGTTGCGCAAAAGTTGCACCTAGAAGCGGCCCCCATGGGCGATTTCTTTGATGACAACGAAACGACTTTCGCGAAGATGCGTGCCAAAGCCATCGTTGCCCCGCGTTTTTGCCATGACGACTTGCAAGTCAAAGTCCATGCGATGATACAGGATGAATTTGGCTGGAACGTCTACTTTGCCTTTGCGCAACTCTATCCCAAGACCAAAGAGGCCCAAAAAATGGCGGATACCCTGTGGGTGCTGCATCATTTGGGCATTGAAGTATCCAATGTTTGGACCATCCGTTTGAACCCGGATTATGTGCGTGGGGAAACGTTGGACCCAGAGGCGATGCTGTTGGTGGAACAACAACTCTACAATGACAAAAAGCCTTCCCCTAAACCACTTGAAAAATGGATTGACGCTGCCTATCGCAATGTAGGCAAACTTTTGGAAGGCATGCGTGCTACATTGCAGCTGTGGCAAGATGGCGTTGAGGAGGGATGTGTTTGTCCTTTGGGCAAAGAGTGTCCGTACTATGAGTGTTGTGCGTGTGGGCAGGGCGAAGTGCTTGCCCACAAAGCAAAACCCAACGTATTGGTCCACTCACCGACCCAGTACGCGCAAGTGATGGCCCAAAAGTATGGACGTCACTTCGATCAAATGGCCGTTCATGCATGGCTAAGCCAGCTGCAATCCCCCCTTTCCTATTTGGATTTTGAATGGGAAACCTACGCCTATCCTCCCTATGCCAATATGAAAGTGTTTGATGTGTTGTGTTTCCAGTACTCCTTGGATATTGAACGGGGTGAGACATTGGAGCATGTCGATTTTTTGGAACCGCATGATTGTCGGGAGGCATTTATTCAAAGTTTGCTGGAACATTTGCCACCCACGGGCTCCATTGTCGTTTACAACGCCAAAGGAGGGGAAATGCTGCGCTTGCAGCAATTGGCCCAGCAATTCCCACGCTATGAAGCAGCACTGCAAGCCGTTGTTGCACGCATCGTGGATTTGTCGGACTTGTTCACCCAAGGGTATGTGTACGAGGCGGCAATGCAAGGCAGCTTTACCCTTAAAAGCATCGTAAAGGCCTTAACGGATGTACACTACGACGATTTGGAGATCCAACATGGGATGAAAGCCGTGTTGGCATGGCGTACCTTGGATCAGTTGGAAGCAGCGCAACAAGAGCAAGTTCGACTGCAATTGCTTGAGTATTGCCGTATGGACACATTGGCTTTGTTTCAGGTGTTGCATTATGTCATGGACACCAGCGCTGCGCTGCAACAATAGGAATGCACGGTATGCGTGTGCTTTCCTTGAAAATAAAGTGAACGGACTTTCCATAGCATAACACTTTCCTTTTCAAAGTTTATAATTATAATGAAGGTATAACCAAGGAGGTAAGATTTATGAAATTCCAAATAACTGGTAAAAACGTTAGCATTACTCCTGCAATGAGAGAAAAGATTGAAAAAAAATTGACCTTTCTCGACAAGTATTTGCTCATTGATGACAATGTCATAGCTAATGTTGCTTGCAGTCTTGTTCATCCAAAACAAAAAATTGAAGTGACCATTCCTACCAAGGTTGGGATCTTACGCGCTGAAGTGCTTGATGATGATTTGTATGCAGCAATCGATTTGGTGATAGATAAACTGGAAGATCAAATCCGAAGACAAAAAACCCGACTCAACAAACGTCACCGTGAAAACATCGCCAACGCATTTTTAACGGAAGAAGAAATGGGCGACCAAGACGTGTTGGTTCGTACGAAAACACTCGATGCCGATGAAATGGATTTGGAAGAAGCCATCATGCGCATGGAAATGTTGGGTCACAATTTCTTCGTGTATCGCGACGATGAAACCGGAGAAGTGGCGGTGGTCTACAAACGCAAAGCCGAAGGCTATGGTTTAATTGAACTGTCCAAACAATAAGTCTAAACAAGGAGAAGAAATTCTCCTTTTTTTATCGTTTTGTCTAAAATGTTGAAAAAGAGGCGATGAAAATGTATCATTTCTCAAAAATAAAATGAAAAATCATTTCAAAAATTCAAAAAAAAGCAAAAAATGGACAAATAAACAAAATATAGAATATTATGCATAATGCACACGTTATAAAAAACGTAAAATATGTTAAAAAAGTATTAAAATTGTAGATGATACCGTTTACAAAACAAAAAATATGGTGTACACTGTAATTGTTTGATAGACAGTCAAATAATTATTCGACCGGAGGGGATTAAAAATGAAAAAATTAGTAGCTGTTTTAAGTGTTTTCTTGTTGGCTACGAGCATGAGCGGATGTTCAAATCGTGGACAAGAACAATCTTGCGATCCTGAAAAAATGGATGGCACAACCGTATGTTACGCAGATGGTAAATACGCAATCGAAACAGGAGCAAAACTTCGTTTTGGTGTAGACACTGATGCATATGGACAAGCAATCGTTGCGCTTTGGGATAAAACATTCCCAGAACATGCGGGTGCTGTAGAATATGTCAATACAGGGGCTGCAGGTTCTGCTGACTTATTGGCAACACAACAAGGGGAATTCCCAGATGTATTCATGGCAATCGATGGGGAAGTGCCACGTAACAGCGGTCACGTTTTGCCACTTGATTCGAACTTGTTGAGCAAAATCAAAGACAATGCACCTGAAGCATTCTATGATTCTGGAAACGTTGGATCAAACGGCGTTTACGCTCCAATCACATACGATGGAATGGTATTCTTGTGGAATGAAACAATGTTGAGCACATTGGGGTATGACACAACAGACGAAAACGGTGATGGTCTTCCTGAAGCATTTGATACTTGGGAAGAAATCTTCCAATTGTCAAAAGACTGGGCAGCAAACCGTCCTACTTACAAAGACAAAAAAATCAACCTTGTATTCCCACTGACACTAGACAACGAATGGGCTGACTACTTCCACTTGTCTTCTGGCGGATGGCAACTATTCAAAGATGGACCAACGGCTCCAGGATACGATACTCCTGAATTCAAAGCTGGTTTGGACTTCATGTTGGCTGCGAAAGACGCAAAAATCTCGGTTGACGAATCAGGCGCAGTATCTCCTGCATCTGCAATGACATGGCGTTTTGACCCAGTGATTTCTGAAGAAACTGCTCCATTTGGTTTGTATGGTACTTGGATGAACTTGGGTGATGCACCAGAAGGTACAAACTTGAAAGTTTCTATTCTTCCTACATACAATGGAAAAAACACAACACCATTTGTTAAAACAAAAGGATACGTGGTAAACGGGTATACAAAATATCGTTCTGCTGCGACAGCTCTAATGGATTTGGTGTATTCTACAGAAGGAATTCAAGCGATGGTAGACAACTCTGGATACGCTGCTGCATTAGTGGATGGATCTGACTTGGCTCCTACTTTGGCTGATGATTCAGTACAAGGTGCTTTGACAAAAGCCTTCATCTACAACTTCCCTGAGCCTGCATTCACTTTGCCTAACAATGACAAAGTAAAAGCGATGGACGCTGCTTACTATTCATTCATCAAAGAACTTGAAATCGCAATCTGGGATGGAACAAAAACAGTTGACCAAGCGATTGCGGATTTGATCGAAATTACAAACGCTAAAATCGCTACAGAAAATCAATAATACATGAAAGCGTCCGTTTGGACGCTTTTCTTTTTGGAGGAACCATGAAAAAATTATTAGTACTGTCTTTGATTCTGTTGGCGGGCTGCGCGAGTGAAGAACCAAAAAGCATCGCCGAGTTGGAAGCCCAAGTAGCCACCTACGATACCCAATCCTTGTTGGAATGGGGAAGCATCTACGAAATTTTCCCGATTGCCTTTGCGGATAGCGATGGCGACAAGCACGGCGATTTGCAAGGAGTCATTTCCAAACTGGATTACCTTAACGATGGTGATTCCACTACTACGGAGGATTTGGGTATTGGAGCCATTTGGTTTACTCCGCTTTACCCATCCAATTCCTATCACCATTACGATGTCATCGACTATCAAGACATCGACCCCAAATTTGGAAGTTTAGCTGACTTTGAAGAACTGGTTGCCGAGTGCGACAAGCGTGGTATCAAAATCGTCATGGACATGGTATTCAATCATACCGCGTATGAGCATCCATGGTTTCAAAAAGCACTGGAAGGCAATCAAAAATACGTTGACTATTACCGAATCGAAGAGTCGCTTGACAAAGAGCAATACACCCAACGCAAATACTGGCGTACGTTGCCCGATGGAAGAAACTATTATGCATGGTTTTGGGAGCGGATGCCGGAGTTGGATGCGACCAACCCTGCCGTGCGCAAAGAGTTCTTTGCTATCCTCGATTTTTGGATGGACAAAGGCGTGGATGGATTCCGCTTTGACGCAGCCAAACACGTGTTCAACAGCGACGAGTTTCCCCAAGGCACCCCAACCATGCAATACACCCAACAATTTTGGTTGGAAATCCGCGATCATGTGAAAAGCAAAAATCCTGATACGTTGCTGATTTCAGAGGTTTGGTTGAAGACAAGTGAACAAGGAGCCTACGCTTCTGGATTTGACAGCATGTTTAACTTTGATGTTGGGGCAAGCATTATGGAGATGGTGCGCGCTGGTACTGACAAGGGATTTGTTGAAACCTACTTGAAAAACCAAGAAATTTTGTTGAAACGTTCTGCGAACTACATCGATTCCCCATTTTTGACCAATCATGATCAAAACCGGATTCGCTCGGAAGTCGAAAACGACAACCAAGCCAAGTTGGCCGCGATGCTGTACTTGACGATGCCAGGACTGCCTACGGTGTATTATGGTGAAGAACTCGGCATGAAAGGGGTCAAACCGGACGAACAAATTCGTGAACCGATGAAATGGGCGGAGGGTTGTACGGATGGAGTGGCGTGTTGGGAACCGTACCAATACAATCAAGACACCGCATCGGTTTTGACGCAACAGGAAGATGAAACCTCCATGCTTTCCTTGTATCAAGGCATGCTCAATTTCCGCATGGGTTCCGATATTTTGAAAAAAGGAGACTTGCAACCCGTAGCCCAAACGCAAAGTCAACTTGTGTCATATCGCAGAACCTATGAAGGCAAATCGGCCTTCATCGTGCACAACTTGGGTACGACTCCTGTGACGTTGCCAAACGTTACCGGAACGCTCGCCTTTGCCCACTTGGCAAGCCTAGACAATCAGGTCTTGACCTTACCGGCACAATCCAGTGCCATTGTGTATGAGTAAAATTGAACGCTTTACCCAAGTGATTGCTTCCCTT
>JBOGAI010000156.1:0-10519 GCA_051655665.1 Erysipelotrichaceae bacterium
GATATCCAAGCTCTTTAAAAATTTAATTTGTTCTATTGTAAATTTTGCCATATAAACCACCCTTTCTTAAAGTATAGAAAAACCCTATAAGAATTGCACGTTTTTTCCGTGTCTATCTTATAGGGTATAGTTTACAGCGCGTTTTATAAACTCATTAACAGTCTGAATAGAAGTCGACTCGCGTCCACTTCTTTTTTCGTTAGAATTTCGCCAATGTATCCAAAATGGCTTGTGCAGGACGCACTCCCACGCTCACGTCTACAACTTCGCGGTTTTTCACAATCGCCATCGTCGGAATGGAGTGAACTTGAAACATTTGAGCCAATTCCCCTTGCTCATCCACGTTGACTTTCCCGATGACGACATCGCTGGCTTTGCCGGCTACTTCTTCCAAAATCGGAGTCAACATGCGGCAAGGGCCACACCACTCCGCCCAAAAGTCCAACAAGACTTTTCCTTCGGCATTCAATACTACTTCTTCAAAATTTTCTTTCGTTACCACTATCATGTTTGTTTCCTCATTTCTTTTACTCCCATATGGTAACCATTTTTAAGTGTTGCTTCCGTAACAAAGTCACGAAAAAAGAGCCTCTGGCTCTTTTATTCGTTTTCGATGTCGCGCATGAAATCAAAAGCAGTGTTTGCGCTGATTGTGGAGGCCAAAATGGTATGATACAGTTCCATTTCTTCCCTTGTCAAAGATGGCTCGATTAAGTGTGGAGGGAGTCCTCGTTTGATCGCCTCTCCAATTTGAATATAACGATGGGTCTTGGATGTCATAAATGGTTCCTTTCTTGATTCTACATTCCCTCATGGAAAGTTGAACTTTCCTTCCTTATCCTTAGTGTAGCACAACAAATCTTCAAATGTAAGCGTTTTCTAACGAAAAGTTGTCTCCCCTCCTTTCAAGTCAAAATCGTGGTATAGTAGAGATAGCAAAAGGAGAATGAACGATGATACAACACAACGACTGCATCCTCATCAGTGGTGCCACCGATGGACTTGGAAAGGCCCTCGCTTTGACCTTGGCTGCGAACTATGATTTGCGTTTGGCCTTGTGTGGCCGCAACCCTCAAAAAATGGAGGACTTGATTCAGGAACTGCTCGAACTCAATCCTCGCACCGCTTTGTTTACCCACTGTTTCGACTTTGCCGATGCACAAGCAGTGGATGCGTTTTGCGAAGCTGTCTTGCGCCAATGGCCCCACGTCGATTTTTTAATCAACAATGCCGGGCAAAATCTTGGCAAGCATCCGGTTTTGTTCCAACCCCTTGACCAGTGGCAAACCATGCTGCAAGTCAACTGTACGGCGCATGTGCAAATCATCCAACACATGTTGCCCGCGATGATTCGCGAACAAAAAGGGCACATCCTCAATGTTTTGTCCTCCGTATGTCTGCATCCGATGGAAACCGTTAGTGCCTACAGTGCTAGCAAAAAGGCCATGGAAGCCTTTTCCCAAATATTGACCAAGGAAGTGCGCAAAGACCATATCGTGGTCACAGGGATCTACCCAGGGGGCATCGATACTGCCTTTCGCGCCATCGAACGACCTGACTACCTTGACCCCTACACCGTGGCCAAAGCCATCGTAGCGGCCATGGAACCAGAACCACAGGCCATGGTGCAAGAGCTCATCATTCGTCCTTGGGTCGAAACCAATTACTAAAAACAACCCTGCCAACGTGATATGCGTCCAGAATTCTGGCTACATATCACACGAGCAGGGTTGTTTGTTGTTTAGGGGTCTTGTGCTACGACTTCGACCTTGATGCGATCTGGATCTTCAAAATAAAGTGCATAGTGGTCATTCCCACCCGCATAGGGGTAGCGATTCTCATACAATAACAAAACGCCTCTTTCCCTCAACAGGAGTGCAAGGTGATCCACATCAGCTTTACCGCCACCATAAAAAGCTACATGATTCATACCGATGCGACAACGATGGTAGCCCTCCTTCAAAAAGACTTCTCGGGTTTGCACGAGCACCACATAGCTTCGATCCAAGCGATAACTGATGCCTTGGTCCCATTTTTGATATTCTTCATAACCCAAGTAAGTCAAAAGCCAGCCCCAAAACGCTTTGCTTTGCGCCAAATCGCTGACATAGCGTTCCAAGTGGTGGAGGTGTCCCTTCATACGCTCTCCACGCACCTAACTTCCGGCACTTTCATAGGCTTTCATACCTTTGAGCCACACTTGATAGGCCAAAAACAAAAACACGACCGCCAAGATACCGGTTAGCACCACGCCGTAGAAAAAGGACCCTTTCCCTAAAAAATACGCAGCCGGAAAATAGCCGGTAAAGGCGAAGGGAATCAAAAACGTCAAAATGAACTTCATCGCGTCGGGATAGATCGTAATTGGATATTTGACAAAATTAGACAACTGATAGGTCATATACAAATACGATTGGGCAAATTTGACCCAAAAAGCCAGCGAAGCGACGGACAGTTTTATGGCAGTGTAGATGCCGGTCGCAAACAAAATGCTTACCCCCATCCACATCCAGTCCAGCGCCGACAAATCAATTTGCAAACGTTGCAATGACAACGTACACAACAACACCCCGACAATGATTTCCCCAAAACCGTCCGGTTGAAATCGTTCCGCAATGATTTGAAAAAGCGGATTGAGTGGACGTAGTAGATAGCGGTCAAACTCCCCTTTGACAATGGTCTTCCAACTGAAAATCCACAAATAGTCCGTAAAGAGATGATCGATGCCGCGCGGGATTTGGGCGAAGCCATAAATAAAGAGAATCTCGTAAAACGACCAATTGGCGAGGGTGGGAATCGACTGGAACACCAATTGCAAGAAGATGACCCCCACGCTTTGAATGAGCAAAAAGCCAACCAAGCCAAATAAGAAGTCCCCTCGATATTCCATCAAGGCTTTGAGGTATTGCTGCATAAACAAGCCATAGAGGCGTACATAGCGTTTCATGTTATTACCCTCCTAATATGACCAATCTTTTGATCAGTACCTTCCAGACGGTTCTGGAAAGGGTGTACAGCAGGACAATCCAAAACAATTGCATCCCAAGGGATTGCAAAGCAGCCTGCGTGTCTAGTTTTCCCAAGAAAATCATCGTAGGGGTATAGACAATGGAAGAAAACGGGAAATAGGGAAAAATGGCTTGGGCCCAGTCTGGAAAAAAGGTGATTGGTATGATCATCCCAGACAACAATCCCGTAATGGCATTCATGATTTGGCTGATGCCCCACAAGTTGGTCATCTTAAAGGACAATAGGCCAAAGGCATAGCTATAGAAGAAATGAATCGTAAAACCAAACAAGATGCTCACAACAAAAAGCAATATCGTCAATAAATCGATAGAAAGGCCTTGATGCCACATATAGCCTCCGACAAACAAAAAGCCAGGGATGCCAATGACCAAAAAGTTATAGAACACATCGCCAAGCGAGGTGTAAAACATGCGTTTGGTAAAGGAAATGGGACGAATCAAGTTGATTGCAATCGAGCCATCTTTGACCTCATCGGCCACAAGCCAGGAGACGTCAACTTGGTTCAATCCATTGACCAAAAAGCTGACCAAGACATAGACGACCATCTCATTGAAAAGAAAGCCATTGAGCCGTGGGGTTTCGCTGCTTTGATAAATCGCACTCCATAAAAAATAAGTTGCCAGTAAGACCATCACATCCCCGAAGATAAAAATCAGGACATTGGCTTTATAGGAAAGCAATCGCTGTACTTCATTTACCGCAAAGGTTTTGTACGTTTTGATGTCTGTTCTCAAACTCATGCTTTGACCTCGTTGCGATAGATTTTGCGAATGATGTCTTCAATGCTGGTCTCGGTAACCGAAAAGTCATAGACACGATGGTCTTGCATGATGTGAAATAAGACATCCGATACCGAGAGCTTGTTGCGATTGAAGAAAATCGACAAGGCATTTTCGTCGCTTTCCGCAATCAAATCCTCGGCAGTCAAATCGGGAAACGCACTGAAAAACGGAAGTGTTTCGGGATGTACGGTATGCTTGGTTTTCAAATCCACCCGCGTCATGTAGCCATATTTTTGTTTGATGGCTTCCAGGGAACCGTCATACAAAATTTTCCCTTCGTCGATGATGATGATGCGATGGCACAATTCTTCGATGTCAATCAAATCATGGGTTGTTAAAATGATGGTCGTCCCATAGGTCTGGTTGATTTTTCGAATGGCATTGCGCACATTGTCTTTGACAATGACGTCAAGGCCAATGGTCGGCTCATCCAAATAGATGACTTTGGGGTTGTGAATAAGGGCGGCTGCAATATCGGCACGCATGCGCTGACCCAACGATAAGGTGCGCACGGGAGAGAGCATAAAGTCTTCTAGGCCCAACACCTCATTCAAAAAGGCCATTCGCTCCTGAAACGTTGCATCATCCACCCCATAAATTTCTTTTAGTAGACTAAACGATTCTGACACCGGCAAATCCCACCACAATTGGGTGCGTTGCCCAAAAACAACCCCGATGTTGAATGCATTGGCTTCTCGGTGTTCGTACGGGATTCGACCATCGACTTCCACCACCCCACTGCTTGGAGTCAAGATGCCGGTCATCATTTTAATTGTGGTCGACTTCCCTGCCCCATTGGGACCGATGTATCCGACAATTTCCCCTTTGGCAATGTCAAAGCTGATGTCATTCACAGCTTTCTTAATGGTATATTCGCGCGAAAAAAAAGATTTGATTGCCCCTTTGAAGCCCGGATACTTTTTGTTCGTTTTAAATTCTTTCCCCAAGTGTTTTACATGTATCATGGTAAGATCCCCTTTATGAACTTTCTTTTACCATAATAACACATATTTTGAATAATTAAATGCTCAATCATGGAATTACACCCTATTATAGGGGGGGGACGAATCCCCCTTCTCAAAAGATTGCGCAACCTGTAAGAACTTCTTAACAAAGTCAAAGGCGCGCAGCGAATGTCCCAATTTGTACGAATGCGGTCTGGTTTTCATAAACCTTGCAAATTGGTCTATACGAAGAGCTGATTTTTTGGTAAAATCATGATTAGCACATTTCATTTATTGGAGGGGTTTAGTATGAAAAACTCGGGATTGTTTATCGCCGTAGAAGGAGTCATCGGGGTTGGGAAAACCACCCTTGCAAAGCTGATCGAAGAGCGTTATGCTTTTGTACGCGTAAAGGAAATCGTTGACGAAAATCCATTTTTGGCGCAGTTTTACCAAAACAAAGAAGCCTATGCCTTGCAAACAGAAGCCTTCTTCTTGTTTAACCGCATCAAACAGATGGAGGACTTGGAACAAGAGGTTCTGCGCAACGGACAAAATGCGATCAGCGACTATCACATCATCAAAAACTTGATTTTCGCAGGATTGACCTTGAACCAACGTCAATTGCAACGCTACAAACAAGTATACAATACTTTGGCTTTTGATTTGCCTACACCCGACATCATCGTCTACTTACATGCACAAACCGATGCCGTGATGGAGCGAATCAACAAGCGCAATCGCAGTTTTGAAGTGGATATGGATCGCAAGTACATTGAAGACTTGGCGGCGGAATACGCCTATTACTTCCATCCCCATTCCATCAAACATCATTTCCATGGCAAATTGCCACTTATCGTGGAAATCGACAGTACAAACTTAAACATCGTGGACAATCTTCACGATCGTGAAACGGTCTTCACTTTGATTGAGGAAGCCATCGCAAAAGTAGAAAGGTCATAAGCATATGTTGAAATTAGTTAATCCACAACCCTTAAAAGAGGGTAATATTTTCATTACCATCGCCGGTAATGTCGGTGCCGGAAAATCGACATTGGCTGCACAAATCGCAAAGCGCCTGGGCTACCAAGTCCATTTTGAAAAGGTTGATGGCAACCCCTACTTGGAAGACTTCTATCACGACCAAGCCAAATGGGGATTCCACCTGCAGCTCTACTTCTTGGCACAGCGCTTCCACCAACAAGTGGAAATCTTGGCCAATGGGCAAGCCAACATTCAAGATCGCAGCATCTATGAAGACGTGGAAATTTTTGCACGCAACTTGTATGAGAGCGGTGCCATGAGCGAGCGTGATTACCAAACCTACCATGATTTGTTCAAACAGATGGTCGCCCACTTGCGCAAACCCGATTTGATGATTTATTTGGATGGGGATTTGGATACCATCATCGGACGCATTCAAAATCGTGGACGCGATAGGGAAAAAGCCGTCGACATCAGCTCTTGGGCCAAACTGCAAGAACGCTATGCCCACTGGATTGAACACTACCAAGATTCGGCCATCTTGTACGTCGACATCAACCAGGTAGACATCATCGAAAATCCGGATCAACTCGATTTGATCTGCGAAGCCATTCAACAATACGTCGCGGGCAAAACCGCCTAACCCGCTTTCCAAAACCAAGGTTCTCACCTTGGTTTTTTTTCTTTTCTCCCATCAAAACACACGACCAAATGGCTTGCAAATGCAAGCAAGAGGTGTAGACTAGGCTCACAACCCCCTTTACGAAAGGAGCGTTTCAAAGGCAAAAGAACCCCCTTTGAAGCAACTACATCCATGAACCACATCCTTACTGCTTGTCTTACCCTAAGCGTTAGTCTTGCAAGCCTATTTGCCCCAGTGCATGCAGCCGAAAAAACCGCTTTGCCGCTGTTTCCGACCAAACCGGTTCAATTGGCCAGTTTTCTACCAAACGTAGAAGGCACGCCCGATTTGTATTATTTCTATTATGGGGGCAAACCGTTGGCCAGTTCCTTGTTGAATGAATACAAAACCCTTGCCACCACCAATGGCTTTCGCACCGTGGAAAAGGTGGACAACGAAGACTATTTTCAGTTCCATGGGCAAAGCATTCAAGATCCAAGCAACCATTTTTATCTTTCGCAAAACTACAATACCCCAAATGGGGAACTAGACACCTTTAGTATGGTTTTTATCAGCTATGACCCACAAGATGCAACGCTTTGGATCAAAGACGAAGTGTTGGAACGCTTCCCAACCGAATCCATACCACGTACGTTGCGGATGGTGTACAATGTCGGGATTCCCGACTTGAATCGCGAACAAACCATTGCCATGTTTGACAAAGCAGTGTATGCTGGTTATGTAAGAGATCAAAGCAAAGAACTTGAAAAGACCTTGGATTTTGGTGAAGGCACCTCCAGTGCAATCATGGACTTCGCAGCCTACCACGAAGACTACTCCAATTTAAAAATATCCATGCGCTATTTCGTAGAAGAAGGCTATCTTACCATCCATTTAGAAGCCACATACCGTTAATCCCTCATTGAAAAGGAGATTCCATTATGCACTCTTTTACCATGCATATTGACAGTTATATTGTACTTGTAGAACCTTGTGAGTCCTCTTGTCTTTTTTGCTTTCAAAACATGCACACCCGTCAAGTGTGTAAGCAAATCGGACCAGAAATGACCTCGCAAGAAGAGGCGAAACAGTGGGCGCATCAATGCGTCGCATGCTTGGAGGATTGACAATAAATAAGGAGTTAGCATGAATATACAAATTTTTGGAAAAAAGAAGTGTTTCGAGACCCAAAAGGCGCTGCGGTGGTTTAAAGAACGGCGCATCTCCGCACACTATATTGACATCCTTGACAAAGGGTTGTCTGCGAAGGAGTATGAAAGTGTCAAGCGCGCCGTCAAAGGGCTGGATGCACTGATTGACACCGCTTCCCCGCTTTATCGCACACTGTACATCGAAAACCAACAAAGCGAACAAGCCAAAGAGGCAAAACTCTTGGAACATCCCGCTTTGTTCAAAACGCCAATTGTGCGCAATGGAAAACAAGCCACTGCTGGATATCAACCTGAGATATGGAAGACATGGGAATAATTCCACACAGTTCATGGAATTATTTTACTATGTTTTTTTTTTAAGCTGTGCTATACTTAGAATATATTTAATTGGTAATAAATAAGCACGTCTATTCATAACGAACTGAGTACTTGGAATTACGCAATAAATATTTTTGCCCTCAGGGGCGTTATGGAGGTTATGCAATGCATACAGGTAAAGTTAAATTTTTCGTAGCTGACAAAGGATACGGATTCATCACTGAAGACAATGGAAAAGACGTATTCGTACACTACAGCGCGATCAACGTACAAGGATTCAAATCTTTGGAAGAAGGTCAACGTGTACAATTCGACATCGTTGAAGGAAACCGCGGTCCACAAGCTGCAAACGTTCAAATTATCTAATTTGAGAAGTCAGACAATTGTCTGACTTTTTTTTATCGGCAAATGGCGTATACTGGGGAAAATAGGAGGTTATTATGAATCACTCAGTTCAAATGCTAAACGGATCCCCCCACTTTGTCGGACCATCGTTTCAAATCTCACGTTTGCTTCCCAAACGCAACTGTGCCTCGATTGGTCCCTTTGTCTTTTTTGATCATTTTGGACCGATGCCCGCTGTGACGTCTCGTGTTTCTACACACCCCCATGCCGGCATTGAAGTCATCACGTATTTATTGGAAGGCCACATTGTCCACCAGGATTCCTTGGGCAACTTGGGTTCCATTTCCACTGGTGCGATGCAATACCTCCTTTCTGGAAAAGGAATTTTGCACAGCGAAGAACTGGGGCATCCCGATTTTCCAATCCTGCATGGCGTACAGTTGTGGTTGCGTCAACCAAGTGCCTTTGATGACGCAATGCCACAGTATCATACATTCGATGCCCAGCAAATCCCATCGCATTCCACGCCCCACTATAGCGTGCGCTTGTTGGCAGGCACATTACGCTCTTTGTTTTCCGCTACCGGACCACTTTCTTGTAAAGCGCAGGCAACATTGGCCCATTTTCATCTTGAACCCAAGGGGCGTTGCTCACTTGATGCCAGTGATCTTGAAGAGGTAGGCATTGCGGTTTTGAAAGGCAACGTACAACTCAATGAGCAAGCTGTTCTCCATGACAACCAACTCTTGGCAACGCATGGTTGTCCCTTTGTACTGTACAACCCCTTTGATGAGCCATGCGAGCTCCTCCTCTTAGGCGGAGCCAAGCACGTTGGAACGCTCCATTTTTGTGGAAACTTCGTATTCGACACTCAAGAAGCATGTGAGAATGCCCAACGCAATTTCCAAGATGGCCTGTTCGATCATCCTGATATCCCATAAACAAAAGGGTTTTCGTCTCGAAGAGACAAAACCCTTTTTCACATAAATTAAAGCTAATCACATCAAATTTGCCGTATTATTCACATACTAACCCATTTTAAGGTTGATTATTGTAGGGATGTTCGATATAGTTAGTACATATTGGAGTACTCACTTATGCAAATACACCCCATCCCCCCACAAGCCCGTCAAGTTATGCAATCGGACACCTTGGAAATCTACTACTATCAGGATGTTCAAGATTATCAAGTCGATTTGCACCATCATGACTTTTACGAAATCTATTTATTTCTATCCGGAAATGTTACGTATTCCATTGAATCACGCAGCTATAAACTAGAGCACGGGGACATTTTGTTGATCTCCCCCTTTGAATTGCACCAACCCATCATTCACTACAGCGGTCAACCTTATGAACGCATCATTTTATGGGTATCCAAAGGCTTTTTGGATTTTTTAAACCGCGAGGATTTGAATTTGACGGCCTGTTTCAACGATGCCTTCACTCAAAAAACCAATTTGTTGCGTTTGGAACCCAAGGACCGTACCCGTTTCATTGAAACCATGTGTCTGTTGTTGCAGGAAAACAAAAGCAACTCGGCCTTTGGCAGTCAACTCTTGCAGTTTTCCTACTTGGCGCAGCTCATTGTCATGTTGAACCGCTACTCCCAACAGCAGCTCATCGCCTATCAGCCGGAGGACAAAACCGCAGAAATGATCGGGGAAGTGGTCGCCTACATCAACGAGCACTATGCCATTGATTTGGGGTTGGACCATCTTGCAAATCGATTCTTCATCAGCAAATATTACCTTTCCCATGAGTTTCAACGTTGTGTAGGAACAAGCGTCTATCGCTACATCATCCAAAAACGCTTGATGCATGCGCGCTACATGATGATGTCCGGCAATGCTCCGACCAAAATTTTCCAAAAATGCGGGTTCAAGGACTACTCTGCCTTCTATCGCGCCTTCAAACAGGAATACAATTCCACTCCAAAAGAATATGCATCCCGCATTGCATTCGGAATGCATCTATCGGCAGTAACCTGGGAGTAAAAAACACGAGCTAAATCCGCTCGTGTTTTCTTTTCTGCTAAATGAACTCTTCGATTGTATCGGCGACTACTTCACCAGTTTCTGCTTCATATTGCGTTTTGATGGCTGCAATGTGCTCTTGAATTTCTTCCATTTTTTCTCTTGTCAATGGATAGTATTTCATTGCGACCAAGTTACATGCCAAACCAAGCACAGGAACAACAAACATCAAGAACATAGTCA
Organism: Erysipelotrichaceae bacterium; assembly: GCA_051655665.1. GTDB lineage: Bacteria > Bacillota_I > Bacilli_A > Erysipelotrichales > Erysipelotrichaceae > JBOFMT01. The sequence continues at coordinate 10,417 of JBOGAI010000156.1, forward strand.
ACGAAAAGATTTCAGGTGTCAATTTCGTTTCAATTGTCGGTTGTGTTGTGGTAAAGCCGATTGCGGCAATTGCAACCCCAACCATTGCACTGGAAAAGGAAGA
>JBOGAI010000157.1:0-6665 GCA_051655665.1 Erysipelotrichaceae bacterium
CTATATCATCAAATTCTGCATTGTATTTTGTTTTGAATAACTCATCTGTCAACGCATCTAACGAGTATGTAGCTAGGTAAGAAAGTTCCTGCGAATGTAACAAGTGTTCTTGCTCTTCGATAGCAAGAACACTTGTTACATGGAGTTTTGTACTACCTCCTAGCACGAAAAAGAGTAACAAGAGCATAAAAAGTTTTTTTCATGATTTCTCCCCCTCTCTTAAGAGAATCACATTTAAGCATTTATTATCAAGATGGATTTTTTTTAGTAAAAACCAAGATATTCATTATTCCCGCTAATACAGTGATAATGTTTTCCATATTACACAGACCACTAGGATTACAGAAGTATTGTTTTTTTTTGATTGGCTATAGGAAGCAAGCCAAAATAGCATTAAACTAAATAATTAAGATCTAGAAAGATGATGTTATAATCATATCCCATTGTTTGATCGCTTATGCATAGTTTCAAACCATCCTCAATATACTGTGCCAAGTCAACCTCAATGTGAATGGTTTGAGGAAGATACATTTGAATGCCCTCCTTTGTTTCGGTAGTGGTCACTTGAATGGTTTGTTCATGGATAATCTCTTCATTCGATATTTTCTTTAATGTAAGCACCAAATCAATCTGATTATTATCAAATTGATAGTTTTCAGCAAAAATCGGAAGTTGGAGTGTAGTAGACAGTCGATTATCTGAGTAGACAATGTCCTGCAATCTGAGGTTTCGTCCAACTTCTAAGGTTTCCAAATTGCGTCTTTCCACTGTATTGATTATCGGCGTTCTATCAAAATCAAACTGCATAAAAAGTACAATATTAAGCAGAATTAGTACACCAAGCAATATCTTTTTGACAGAGTTATTCATAAAAGTACACCTCCTGCTCTAACACAAAGAGAGGGGAATCCGGTCTATTTTTCGGATAAAAGAACAGCTCAAATAAAAGCGATTCATGGTTTTGAAGCGCTTGAGCATACGCATCAAGCAATAGGGAATCAAGTGATTTTGGAGCTACGTCTATCGCAATACGTAATCCTTCTTTCTTTAGAATGTTATACGTTTTTGTAGTTTGATACCCAAGTGGCTGGCATTTTACTACAACCGTATATTCAGTGAAATAATTATCTTTAGTAATTCCATCGTCATACTTTTCGTCTACTTTTAAAGTGAAGTCTAGCAAAAAGCGATCAAGACTAGCCTCAAAGGAATTGTACTGTGTTTGAAATATTCCTTGTGGAACTGGATTTTTTGGTTCGGCATCGGATTTATTCATCGTTGTGGACATAAGCATAACTACGGCAGTTATTGCCAAGAAAAGATTTATTTTATTCATTAATTATACACACTATATCCAGCATACGAATAATATGCAGCCGATGCTCTTGAACTTAAATTACACTGTGCGTCGTAACTATAAATACGCCCACTTGTATTCATAGTTCTAGATCCAAATGAAAAGGTAAGTGTCGATCCAGGTTGTTGCTGCGCCTGTAATGTAACGGAGACCATGGTGTTGGAGCCCACACCAACCTCGATTGAAGCACCAACAGAACCAGTAATCATTGAAATATCAGCATGTACACCTGTACTCATAGAGGTAAATTTCGCTCGTGACCGAGTCACTGTTGTGGTAGTCACTTGTGTGGTGTTGTTTTTAACGATTTCGGTCGCATCTATCTTAATATTTGTTACTTTGGAAATTGGCTCATACCATGAATAATTTAGATTGAATGGACAAACAACGGAATTTTCATAACTATTCACATTGTTATTAGCTTTTGTATCAATAAAAAAAATAAAAAGACATGAAACAATAGAGACTAGCATGGCAATTTTTTTCATTTTTTCTCCTAGACCCCACGTAAAGAGCCTTTTCCTTTCTAGAAAATTGTATGACAATCAAAAATTGTGTCTATTATAACGTTTTTTTGTGTGATCAATTAAGCTTGTTCTATTGGTTACCAGTAACAACACATAGTAAATGACGCTAGTATTTTTTGCAGTGAATATACCACTTTCTCTTATTCTTATAGTAATGGAAGTCCGTCACAAAAGCTTTTTTCTAAGATGATTCAACATCTCTTTTTGGCTTATATAAAACCGACAACCAACAATTAAAAAGATGAGTCCTATAGCGTATGTTAAGAAAAATGAAATAGTGAATTCACTATAAGAAAGGTTTTTGATCTCCCGAAGACAGACATTAAAAATGAATACGATAGTTAGTAAAAGCATTTCTAAATAGATAATTATTTTTTTCTTCTGTTTCAAAAAGGAATCGAGTTCATAGTGTACTCCATTAACTTTTATCGTTTTGGAATTACCCACTAGAAAGAACATAATATATATTCTTAATTCTTCTGCGCTAGAAAGCATGATTCATTTCTCCTCCAATCGTTTAGCCTAGGCGTTGAGCGTTGTCACGAAGTAGATTTACGGTTGGACAATATAGTAGGTAATCTCATACTCTACGACCCTTCTTTTCAAATCCAGTGGCTTCCATACGCTATACATTCCTGGCTCTGAGAACGTATAGTTACCGTCCTCTTCAAAAAAATGTAGAGGTCTCGCATATATGCCTGCCTCTAAGAAAGTATACTCTTCACCCTCTTCAAATAATTGCAGTGGTGTTTCCTCATCTCCCTCAATAACAAATAGTACGCTTCCTTTTTCAAGCAACTCAAAGTGATTTACTTTCACTTCCATAGTTACAGCGGTATTGTCCATGCTTTTTTGATTGTCTAGATGAAACAAGCCCCAAAGAGCGAAAGCCACAATCACTACGACACTAAATGTGATTATTTTGTTCTTCATCATAGCGAGCTGGTCCCTACGATAGAAAGATTTTCCTGAGTTGAGAAGGAATAATCATATGTACAATTTGAGGGGGTTATGGGGCTGCATTGATAAACGTCATATCGTCTAACTTTTATGCTCTTCTTAATGTAGGCTTTCTTTGGTGTTGTACTTGGAGCAAAGTTGATTCCAATAAGAGCTGAGCCTGGATCCACTGTTATCGTTCCAATAACCGCTGAAATTCCAAATGGTTTGCCTCCTATACTCACGGTGAGAGGAATAGAGTATCCATTGTTATCTCTATAAAAAACCATTCCTCCTTGTGGAAAAACATATCCATTGGTTGGTTGTCCGCTAACCTCTTTATATCCAGTAGTGGTGATTGTATACCCAATATATCTAGTATCTGTGATGAAAGATCCACTTATTCCGATTTGTGTATTTTGTTCTACAATATCGAGGGCCTCTTGCATTGCTTCTATTTCGGTCTTTGGTTCAATATTTATGCGAGTTTGAGTAGGATCCTCTACGTAATTATGTGCAAAAGCGACTGTTGTACATGTTGGAAAAATAACCAAGGCACAAGCAATTAGTAATTTCATCTTCATATCACTTTCCCCCTTTTTAAAAAAATAACACAATATGTAAAAATTTCAAGTCAGGTTATCTAAGTAGAAAAGGTGTCACTCAGTGACACCTCTTTACAAAAGCCCTTTGGCCCCCTCGTACATAGCTTGGTTTCAATCTTCGCTACACTCCTCTTTGGTTCATGTGCGCATACTTCACATGGATTGTAGTCATCAAGTCGCAGTTCTATGGCTAAGATCATCCATTGTTTATTCATCCGCCTCTTTTAAGCTCTTTTTTCGCAAGAGGCTTGCGATGCGCATCTATCTTTGAAAAAACAACTGGTCTTGTTGATCTGGATTGACTTCAATGGTGCACGAAAAGCGGGTGGTACCATTGTTTTGGTATGGAATTTTGTGTTGAGTCAAGTAGTCGTTAATCAAAATCTTGAACTGTTGTTCATCCCACTGCATTTCAATGCGCTCAAGTCCTGCATAAGCAGCAGCAGGAGAGCTCAGTACAATTTCCATTGGCCAGTGCGATTGGATTTGAACTTGATACTGGTTGTTCCATTTTTCATTGGGTACGATGGTGCAGTTCAATCGGTCCAAGCGCAAAGGCTGGGTAATGTCATAGACCTGAGTGGTCGTGCGCACTTGTCCCCATTCGCTTTCCACAAACTCAAACATGGAGAGTTCTTTGATGGTCAAGGCACTTCCAAAGCCAATCAGCAATAAGCCAATCAATAGACTAGCGAGTAACTTTTTCATGTGTAACGCCTCCTGTTTTCATCGGACGCAAAAGGAAAGAGGTCAAAGTGGCACTAATGGAAACGGCAATAATCATGATGCCGGTCACAATAAGGGTCGGTCCAAGCAACATCATTTCTTGAAACGTTAAGCCGATGCAAACACCAGCTGCCACAATCAATCCAAAGGATGTAACCCACAAAGGCAACAATAGGAATGCTCCCAATATGCGCAGTACCCACAGCAATCCCTCTTCAAGACTGTCGCTGGATCGCTGCACCTTGGGCACGTAGATGGCATTATAGTCACGCATGGTTTCCCGATTCGGTTTTGGTTCAACCGTTTCACTCATGGTCGCATTACGGCTTTGAGTCGAAGGCACAGGAGCATCCACAATTTTTCTTTGTACAAACAAGTAGATCAAAAAGATTCCCACTACAAAGCCAAATAAAGACCCCATCAACCGTAAACCCGTTTCAAAAAACAAAAACAGTGCATTCGGCAAGAATCGAAACGAGTCGGCAAAGACATTGATGACAAAGTGTATGACCATCGAACTCAATCCCACACATAACAACACCACAATAAACTGTAAAACCAAGTTGCCAATGGACTGACTGTCCATGGCAGCAAGTTTGTTGGCGACCATATTGATGTAAGCCCCAATTTTTTCCAAGTATTTTTGGAAGGAGTGTTCTTGTGTATAGGACACGTTCACATGATAGCTATCCAAGATTTCATTGCACAGCACATCCAAGTCTCCAAAGTCGGCAATGGCCTCTTCTTCACTTTTCCCACTTTCCATTTTCATGGCGATGTGATCACTGTATTCTTGAATGATATCCTGGCGCTCCGCCATATTGAGCACCTGTAGTTTTTGATTTAAAATGGCTTCAAATTTTTGTCGATTCATGTCTTTTGTCCCTTCTGAATAAATGCATTTACTTTTTCATGGAAATCCATCCATTCTTGCAACAACTGCGTTTGATAAGCACGTCCAAGCGAACTCATCCGATAATACTTGCGTGAAGGTCCTTCGTTCGATTCTTGCAAGTACGTTTCCAAGTATTTTTCATTCGTCAATCGTTTCAACAAGGGATACATCGTCCCTTCATTGACGTCGATGATTTGTGAGACTTCATTGACTAATTCGTAGCCATAGCGGTCTTGTTCACTGATGATGAGCAGTACCACCAATTCTAGTACTCCTTTTTTAAACTGTGCACTCATAAGAAGTCCTCCTTAACTACTATATTATACAAGGTACTAAACATTGTCAATTACTATGTTTTAAATAATAGAAAAAAAGTGGGTTATCCCACTTTTTCTTCGGTTGCGATGATTCCAAGTTCTTTTGGAATGTTGATGTGTTGTGGACACAGCGGCACACATTTGCCACACTGAACGCAGCGATCTGCAAATGCTTTGGTATCGTAGTCCGTACCAGAACGCCACCCTTGTTCCTGTCCACGGTATTTGGCCCGTTCATTGTAGACGGCAAACGTTTTCGGAATGTTGACTCCGAAAGGACATGGCATGCAGTAGTTGCATCCTGTGCATGGCACTTTGATGCATGCTTCCAAATGGGCACGCACTTGTTGCACGGCGAGTTGTTCCTCCTCATCCGGTGCTTCATAGGATGCAAATGTCTCCAAATTGTCCTCTACTTGGTCCAATTGGCCCATCCCCGACAAGATGGTCATGATTCCGCGATGTTGCAGTAACCAACGGAAGGCATAGCTTGCTTGCGAACGGTTTGGGGCAAGTTGTGCAAACGGTTGGGCCAAATGGGCAGGAATGTTGGCCAAGGTTCCCCCTTTGAGCGGTTCCATGATGATGACGGGAATTTTGCGACGTTCCAACTCCAAATACCCTTGCAAGCCTGGTTCATGGACAATATCCATGTAATTCATTTGGATTTGCGCAAAATCCCATTCATGCATTTTGACCATTTCTTCCAATAACGCATAGGGGGCATGAATCGAGAAACCCAAGTAGCGGATTTTGCCTTCTGCCTTTAATTTTTGAGCCCATTCCACAATCTTAAAACGTTTGACAATGTCCCATTTGGCAAAGTCCATGGCATGCAGCAACAAAAAGTCCAAATAATCAGTGTCCAACCGTTCCAACATGATTTGGAAATAACGATCCATGTCAGCGTCGTTTTTGATAAGCCAAACAGGCAGTTTGTCCGCAATCATCACATTTTCACGGCCGACTTGTTTGAGTGCTTGCGCCAATGCGCTTTCACTTTTGCCATCATGATAGATATAGGCGGTGTCAAAGTAGTTGACCCCTTTGTCGTAGGCAAGCTTTACCATTTCATTTACTTTTGCTTGATCAATTTCCCCTTGGTGCATCGGCAAGCGCATCATTCCAAAACCAAGTGTACTAACTTTGGTTCCATCCTTGAGTGTACGATAGTTCATAGCAGACCCCCTTTGTCTTTTTAATGATAGCAAATCTGTCCCGTTTGTCTACACTCATTTGGAAAATCCGCCCCACAATTGCACGAATTGTCCATCCATGATGCAAGAAACAATGATATGA
>JBOGAI010000158.1:0-2812 GCA_051655665.1 Erysipelotrichaceae bacterium
AAACGTTCCCATTTAATACGTCACGACGGTGCATGAATTCGACGTCGCTGATTTCTCCGCGAACAAACATTTGTTTCAATTCATCCATATACATGTCGTGGGACAAAGTGGTTGGAGTAGTCTTGTTTTTTTGTAAAAAATAGACGACAACGGCCGCAAAAAGAAGCACAATGCCAATCCAAAATAAAGTGTGGAAGAGCATACCGCCCATTCCGGAAAAGCCTGGATATCCATACATCCATACTCTGCATAATGTCATATCAAATCCTCCTTCGGGTTTCCCCTTTTACACTTCCATTATCCGCGTAAATTGTGTCGCAATTATGACAAAAGCTCCCCCTTTTGGGAGAGCTTGTAATTATTCAACCGATTTTAGCGATTCAATCATGTTAATGCGCTTTAGGTTTTTGCGCATCGCAAAGTTTACCAAGAAGGCAAACAACATGGTAATGGCAAAGCTATAGAAGTAACTCAACATCATAATCGTTTTGCCAAAGATGACACTGTCTTGTTCCACGATTTCCATAATGAAGCGATGGAACACGATACCAAGGAAAATCCCTGCAATCGAACCGATGATCGTCAACACGATATTTTCACGATACACATAACTTTCCACTTCTTTGTCATAGAAACCAAGTACTTTGATCGTTGCGATTTCGCGCATTCGCTCGCTGATATTGACATTGGTCAAGTTGTACAAAACGACAAAGGCAAGCAATCCTGCACTGATGATCAATACAATGACAATCAAATTGAGCGATTCCACCGTATTGGCGAATCCCTCTTTCAATGCGGTGAAGAACTCCACACTGTTGACGTTTTCAAGGTCATTGATTTGCACTGACAATTGCGTTTCAAATGCGGCATCCTCTACTTGCAACACGATGCTGTCTTTCGAAGGCATAGTCTCAAAGACTTCTTGATAGTAGGCATCACTCATCACCATCATATGGTTCAAGTAGTTCTCAAACACATCGACAACCACAACCTCATATGTTTTTTTATCGTAGGTGAAGCGCAAAGTATCTCCGCTGCTTACTTGCAAATCTTTGGACATTTTTTCCGAGATGAGAACGCCTTGTGCTTCTACATGGGCCGCTTCGCGCTGATGTACGGAATCAAAGGTAAAGTAGTCCTCTTCTGGAAAGCGCTCATCCAAGGAATATAATGTCACCCCTTGTTCTTTGCCTGCAAGTTCCACCGTCGTACGCAATGAAGTAATCGCATGTGCCTGTTTGACATAGTCAAGTTGTGCAATTTGGTCCAAGGCCTCTTGTTCTTGGGCAATGGTGATTCCTTTTTCCAAACTTACCGTACCATCGTACATTTGGATGGTTCCAAATTGTTTCTCCACAATGCCCGAAATACTGTCACGAATTCCAAAGCCAGATAGCAACAAGGCAAAACATCCCGCGATTCCGATGACACTCATCAAGAAGCGTTTTTTGTAGCGGAAGATGTTGCGCGCGGTTACTTTTTCAATAAACGACATGCGGTTCCACACAAAGCCCACACGCTCCAGCAGAATGCGTTTGCCCACCGTCGGCGCTTTGGGACGCATCAGCAAAGCAGGTGATTCTTTCAGTGAGGCTTGCGCCGCAAAGAAGGTAACCAATAAGCTTGCACCGGTAAAAAATAGCGTCGCAAGTACGATGAGTCCTACATCATAGGTCAAGATGACATCTGGCACTTCAAACATCATGCGCCATACATTGTAGATAATGGTAGGAAACACGTTCATCCCAATTGCGGCACCAAGTACGCTTCCAAGCAAGGCCGCAACTGCTGCATAAAGCATGTATTTGCTCGCAATCGCAACCTTTCCATAGCCTAAGGCTTTCATGGTTCCGATGTAGCCACGTTGTTCTTCGACCATGCGCGTCATGGTGGTCAAACAAACCAAAGCGGCGACCAAAATAAAGAAAATCGGGAAGACTTGTGCAATAGCGGCCATTTGCGAGGTCGCCATTTTATAATCCATGTAACTGTAGTTTTTCTCACGGTTCAGCACAATCCATTCCGGTGCTTCCAACGTCGAGAATTCTTTTTTGGCTTTTTCAATTTCCAAACGTGCCTTTTCAAGCTCTTGCAATCCGGTTTGTTCTTCCCTGTTCAGCGTTATGGTCGCTTCTTGCAACGCCACTTGGCTGTTATACAACAAGGTACGCCCCTCACTGATTTTGGTTTGGGCATCCTTTTGCTGCACTTGCAAATTGCTTTTCGCTTGTTCAAGTTGAACCAAGCCTTGTTGGCTGGCGTTGATGCCGGCTTGCAATTGAGCCGGTGTCGTATCAATGGTGGCTTGCAATGCGGCCAGTTCTTGACTTAACGCTGTCTTTTCTTGTTTTAAAGCCTCAACGATTGCCGGATCACTTTCCACCGCCAATTGGGCATCGATGGTGCTAATACGCTGTTGCAGCCCTGCGACTTGCTGTTGCAAGGCAGGAAGCGACGCGGTAAAATCCGCCAACTGTTTTTCCAACGCCGTTTTTTGCGCACTTACTTCCAACGTTTGCTGATCAAGGGACGCAAAGCCACTTGCAAATTGTTGGTTTGTGCTTGTTTCAAGCGCATTGAGTTGGTTATTTTGCTCATTGATGGCTTGTAAGCCCGCAGTAATCTCATTTCGGGCTTGGCTCATGGCATTGTCAAAGGTCGCTTTTCCCTCTCAGAACTGCATTTCGCCTTCTTCAATCTTGCTTAGCGCCATGTCCTTGATTTCTTCAAAGCGAATGGTTGCACGCTGTTCCCCAAGTTGTACAAGCTGTGCTTCCTTGTCGGCAAGGAAATCAAAATACTCACTTGTAAA
>JBOGAI010000159.1:0-7744 GCA_051655665.1 Erysipelotrichaceae bacterium
AAGAGATGTTTGCGTTGCTGGCGAGCAGGTGGTCGTTTTTCCTTGACTTGCTGTGGCAAAACATTGCATTATCGGGAATTGCCATCTTGTTGATTACCCTCATCGGCATTGTGCTGGGGATCGTAATCACGTACCACAAATTGGCAGCCCAAATGGTGTTGGGCCTCGTCAATTTTTTGTACACGATTCCCTCCATCGCGTTGTTTGGGATTTTGGTTTCGTTTAGCGGAATTGGAACCACCACCGCCCTCATCGCGCTGGTGATTTATGGGTTGGTCCCCATCATTCGCAATACTTATGTTGGAATTATGGAAGTGGACCCTGGCATCATTGAAGCGGCAAAGGGCTTGGGGACGAGTCCTTGGCAATTGCTTTATAAAATACAGCTGCCGTTGGCTATGCCCTATATCATTGCCGGATTTAAAACCATTACGGTTATGACCATTGCGTTGACCGGGATTGCCTCTTTTATAGGAGCAGGTGGTTTGGGGGTAGGCATTTGGCGGGGGATTACCACCTACAATACTGCCATGACGGCGTTGAGTTCCATCTTGGTGGCGCTGTTGGCGTTGAGTGCAGACTTGTGTATTTCATGGATTGAACATTTTGTTACCAAAAAAGTAAGTTAGGAGCACGATATGAAAAAAGTGATAAGTTTGGTATTGGGGGCGAGCCTATTGTTAGGCGGATGCGGCACCAAAGAAAATACAGTTGTAGTGGCGAGCAAGCCACATACCGAAGAGTACTTGTTGGCCAATATGATTACGCTGTTGATTGAGGATCGAACCGACTTGAAGGTGGATCAAAAACTAGGGATTGCAGGGGGGACGGCAAACATTCATCCTGCGATGCTCAATGGGGAAATCGACATTTATCCAGAATATACCGGGACTGGCTGGCTGTACGTGCTGAAAAATGCGCCGCTAGCGGATGCGGATGCCCTTTTTGACCAATTGTCTAGCGCATACCTGGAACAATTCGGCATCAAATGGTTTGAGCCCTACGGCTTTAACAACACCTTTGCGATCGCCGTGACACAGGAAGTCGCAACAAAATACAACTTGTCCAAAGTGTCCGATTTGCGCGCAGTGTCCAGCGACATGGTGTTTGGTGCAGAACCGGACTTCTTTGAACGGGAAGATGGGTTTAACGGTCTGATAAAAGCATATGGTATGAGCTTTGCCTCAACCAAAGACATGGACATCGGGTTGAAATACGAAGGGCTTGTCAACAATGAAGTAGACGTCATCGATGCCTTTTCAACCGACAGTTTGTTGAACCAATATGCAATCAAAGTGTTGGAAGACGACTTGCAATACTTCCCAACCTACTATGCAGCCACACTCGCTCGTCAGGAAGTGCTCGACAAATTTCCTGAACTCGTTGAAGTACTCCCGCTGATGAGTGGGTTGATTGACGATCAAACGATGATTGAGCTCAACTATGCGGTTGATGTGGATAAAAAGGATGCCATGGATGTTGCGAAAGCCTTCTTAATCGAAAAGGGTTTGTTGGATGAGTGAAGTTTGTGTATCCTTAAAAGACGTTTCCAAAAGTTATGATGGCCAAACCATGGTGCTTCAAAAACTGAATTTGGAAATTCAAAAAGGGGAATTTGTGGTGCTGATTGGCAAATCCGGATGTGGGAAGACTACCTTGTTGAAAGGAATCAATGGGATGCATCGCTTTGATACGGGCAGTGTGAGTGTCAATGGGGTCGATTTGAACGACACCAATTTGATTGCGCTGCGTCGTAAAATCGGCTATGTCATCCAACAAGGCGGATTGTTTCCACATTTGAGTGTCGAAGACAATATTGCGTATGTGTTATCGCTGATTGGCACACCCAAAGCGCAACGACAAGCCCGAGCCAAAGAGATGATTGAACTGGTGGGATTAGAAGCGTCGATGCTGAACAAGAAGGTGCATCAGTTATCCGGTGGACAACAGCAACGTGTTGGGGTAGCTCGGGCTTTGGCTAGCGATCCTGAGGTCATCTTGATGGATGAACCCTTTGGGGCGGTTGATGAAATTACCCGTCGCAACTTACAAGAGGAATTGCATCGTTTGCATCGTAAACTCAAAAAGACCATTATCTTTGTTACCCATGATATAGAAGAGGCGTTTAAGCTTGGTACGCGCATCATCTTACTCGATGGAGGCAACATTGTGCTCGATGGAGACAAATATACAATGCTCAATCAGCTAGACGATGGCTTTGCGAAAGCTTTTTTTGGGGTAAAAAACTTCTCAAGCTTTCTATCGGTTTGTACGGTGCAAGAAGTCATGAAAATCACTACGCAGCATCATCCCATTTCCATTTCCAAAGACACCACGCTGATGGAAGCGTTGGCGATAATGATTGCTCAACAAGTGGACGTGTTGCAGGTTGAAAGCGAAACGGCTGAATGTTTTGCGATTTCATTTCAAGATTTGTATCAAATCATGCAAAAAACGTAAGCGAGGCTTGCGTTTTTTTACATCTGTCAACCGTTGCCTTGGTTGTCAAGTGAGGGGAAAACAGGTATACTGTATGCGTAAAGCGGGTGAAAAGTATGACACATTTGTTAATTCGTATTTTTGTTAGAAATAGTGATGACATCCACAATTTGAGCGTGCGTAAGGATTATGGTACGCTGTCGAGTATGGTCGGCATCGTAGCCAATATCTTCTTGTTCACGGCCAAATTGGTCATCGGAACCATTGCCAACTCCATCGCCATCACTTCCGATGCCTTCAACAACCTATCGGATATGGCGAGTTGCGTGTTTACGCTGGTCGGATATCGTCTAGCGGCCAAACCGGCGGATGAAGATCATCCTTTCGGACATGGTCGAATCGAGTATTTGGTCTCGTTGGTGGTAGCCAGCGTTATTTTGTTTGTCGGGGCCCAATTTTTCTTTTCTTCGGTTGAGAAAATCTTTTTCCCTGAAGCGGTCGTGTATAGCCATATTGCGGCACTGGTCTTGGTTTTGTCCATGGCAACCAAGTTGTGGTTGTCCGCCTTCAATAGAACCTTGGGTTTGAAAATCAAGTCGCATACCATGTTGGCCACCGCCCAGGATTCCAAAAGTGATGTGTGGGCCACACTTTCTACCTTTGTGGCGCTCCTTGCTTCTTTGTTTACCGATTTACCAATCGATGGCGTGATGGGGGTAGTGGTGTCCATCTTGATTTTGAAAGCCGGGTTTGGCATCATCAAAGAAACGGTGGATACGCTCATTGGGGCGAAAGTCGACGAAGGGTTGGCAAGTCAAATATTAGAAATGGTATTGGCATCGCCTTCAATTTTAGGTGCACACGACTTGGTCGTGCACAACTATGGACCTGGACGCATGATGGCTTCCATTCATGCGGAGGTGCCAAGCGATTGCAATTTGATGCAAGTGCACGATGAAATCGATGGTTTGGAGCGCCGCCTTTTGAAAGAACTGAATGTCCATACGGTCATTCATATGGATCCCATTGAGGTCAACAACCAAATCAATGTGGAAACCAAAGCGTTGGTTGAAACCAAAATCAAAGAAATTCATGCCGATTTGAGCATTCATGATTTCCGAATGGTCAATGGGGAAACCAACATCAACTTGATTTTTGATATGGTCATCCCTTCCATCTTGCAAGGCAAAGAACAACAAATCAAAAGCAAACTTGAAGCAGCACTGCAACAAAGCAATCCTGCTTATCAACTGGTCATTACCTTTGACCACCAATACATGTAGAAAGAGGAACACATATGCAAATTGAACACATCTTGGACCAAATGATCGACATCGCCAAACAGGCTGGTACCATGATCAAAGAACAGGGCAATCCTGAAATCTTCGTAAAGGAAGGACGTTCCAATTTCGTAACGGATATGGACTTGAAATCGCAGCACTTCATCATTGAAAAACTGACTCCGGTAGTGGAGGGGGCAACGTTCATTGCCGAAGAAAAACTCAACGAACCACATGTCGGCTATTGCTGGATCATCGACCCGATTGATGGGACCACCAATTTTATGCATGGCATCAATCACTCTTGTGTTTCCATTGCATTTTTGCAAGATGATACCGTGCTGTGTGGGGTGGTGTACAATCCGTACTTGGATGAAGTATTTGCGGCAGCAAAAGGCCATGGGGCAACCTTGAATGGAAAACCCATCCAAGTATCGCAACGCGATGTCGCCAACTCCTTGGTGTTCTATGGCACCAGCCCCTACAACATTGAAGTAGTAGACCATAGCTTTACAGTCATCAAACGCTTGTATTTGGCAACCCGCGACTTGCGTCGCAGTGGTTCTGCCGCACTTGATTTGTGCTATGTAGCCTGTGGAAGAGCCGATGCCTTCTACGAAGCGGTTTTGGCCCCTTGGGATTATGCAGCGGCAACGTGCATCATCCAGGAAGCCAATGGCTTCATCCAAGCGATTGCACCCGATGTTTGGGGCTTTCAAAAATCCATTGGGGTTGTAGCGGGAAATCCCGTCAACAAGGAAGCCTTTGTTGCCCTGGTGGAACAAGACTAATCCCACATAACGCATCGTCGCTTCGTTCGATGCAGATGGGTGGAAGAGGAGAATGTCATATGAAACTGAAACATCCATGAACCTTTCCCAATTTTTTACGTTATATATTTCCTAGCATCATTACGATGGTCATGATTTCGTTTTATGGCTCCATCGATACCATGTTTTTGGGACGCTATGTTTCGGCGAATGCCATGGCGTCCATCAACATCGTCATCCCCTATACCAATGTAATGTGGGGGATTGCCGTCATGCTAGCGGCAGGTGCCTGCGCTTATGCAGGGATTGCCATTGGGCAGCAAAAGAAAGAGGAAGCCAACCAAATCTTTACCCAAATGCTGGTCGTCTTGCTGCTGGTCAGTGCAAGCGTGATGGCGCTCTCCTTGGTGGGAATCCATCAAATCTTGCAAGGGCTTGGGGTCAGTGAGTTGCTGTACCACGATGCCTACTTGTATTTGATCATGCTCATCCTAAGTGCACCCATCCTGATGGTCAAACTCTATTTCGAGTATTTCTTGCGTTTGGTGCACCGCTCCCACTTGGCCATGCAAACCAGCATTGGCGGGTTGGTGCTCAATATCCTTTTGGATGCCCTTTTTGTCGTAGTGTTTGACATGGGGGTACTAGGGGCTGCACTGGGGACCTTGCTTTCGGTTGCGATGACCACTATGGTCAGCTTTTGGTACATCCTAAAAAAAGACACCCCACTGTTCTTTCATGCGTTTCACTGGGATGTCTTGCTCATTGGTAAGGTCATGTTTAATGGGTCAAGTGAGTTTTTTGTGGAAATCTCAACGGCCATCATCACTTTTTTGTTCAATACAATCTTGATGCAATTGGTTGGAGAGCGCGGAGTTGCAACCATGGCCATTCTTACCACCATTTACTATTTTGTGTTGGGCTTTTATGTCGGCATTGCGACGGGGATCACACCGCTCATTTCCCACAGCTATGGGGCGTCCCATTTTAAAACCATGCAAAAGGTTTTGCGCTATGGCATGTTGACCATGGTCTTTACGAGTGTTGCGTTTTGGTGCGTCTTGACCTTTGGAAAACCATGGTTGGTGTCCTTTTTTACTCAAGATGCACAGCTAACGCAATCCAGTATCGACGCATTGCGGGTCTTTCAGATTGGCTTGGTGCTTATTGGGTACAACGTATTGGTCTCAACCATATATACCGCCATTGGCAATGGGAAAGTATCACTGCTTTTGGCAGTCTTGCGCTCCTTTGTCTTCATCTTGTTTGCGCTCTGGTTTTTCCCAGCGCGATTTGGAGAAGTCGGCGTGTATTTGGCCATCCCTTTTGCGGAAGGTTGTTCCTTGCTGTTTGCAAGCTATTATTTGTGGCGATTTACCACATGGATGCATAAACAAAAGAAGCGCTAGGGGGAGCGCTTCTTTTGCAATACATGATCATAATATAAGGGGATAGAAAATATGATAACATTAGGGAGATTATCATATAGCAAGATCTCCTTGCTGATTCTAGAATAGCGCAACGCGCCTAAAATACAATTCAAAAGCATTGATTCTTTTGTGTGATATTTTGGAATACAAAAAAAGCGCTAGGGGGGCGCTTTTCCTGTATTATAATTATGATATAAGGGGATAGAAAATATGATAAAATTAGGGGGGATTATCATATTAGCAAGACTTCCTTGCTGACATCTATTCTAGTAAATAAATATTGTCTTAAAACAAATTTTTTGTGGTAATTTGTGTGAAAGTAATTCATCATTTCATTTGAACTTTTTATGCGACAAGCTATAATAATGATATAGGAAGGAGATTTTCGCATATGAAACTAATCCTAGCTATTATTTCAAAAGATGACAGTCATGAAGTAACCAACGTGCTAACCAAAGCAGAGTACCAAGTAACCAAACTTGCATCCACAGGTGGCTTTTTACGTAATGGCAACACCACCTTGCTAGTGGGTTGCGATGATGAAAAAGTAGAGGAAGCAATCAAACTCATCGGAGACAATGCCCAAAGTCGCATGGAAGTGGTATCCACTGCAACTTCGTATGACATGTCCAACTTGATTACCTTTCCCATTGAAGTCAAGGTGGGAGGCGCTACTATTTTCGTGATCAACGTTGATCAATTTGTGAAACTATAAAAAAGGTCGAAGTCGACCTTTTTTTATGGCCTTGCAATATAAAAAAAGACACCACATGCTAATTGCTTACATCTGGTGCCTGAATGTGGTGACATAGTCGACGTAGTCACCTATGAACCGAAGGAACCTTGACTGTTGTTCTCGACGGTGCTTTGTATGAAACCTCCTGCTTGCGACAACAGATCCGGAAGCCACTTGGCCTCTTGTCCTAGGTACATCCTGGACTTTGAGATTTGCTAGATGATGGTGGGTCGGAAGCGTGGGGATTTCGGGTAATGGTATGTCAGCAAGAAGGAGAACGCTCAACTCCTTGCTTACGGCCTCATTATAACGCGCCTGGATGGTACGTAAAGTAAAATGCACTCTTGAAATACTTTTTTTATATGGAAAAGCGCACAAAACAAAAGCTAGACGGAGCATCCATCTAGCCTTTTATTTATGCATTCAGTTTTAATCGGCATTTAGTTTTTAATCGAAATGGCTCTAACGTCGAGCTGTATCAACAAATCAATTATCCTATTGTTCCAAGCATTCTAGAATCAAAAGCCACTTGGCTTTTCGTTTCGCTATAAATCATGAAACGTACTCTACACGCTCATTCTATAAAGAGGCTTGTGCAATAGGGGCAATGCTTTTTGTCCAAAACAATGGTTGTTGTTACCATACTTTTACACGTTGCGGAGTTCCGTAAGATACACGAGGACAACGTCCTGTAGCTTAGTGAAAACCGTTGATTTTGTTCCCATGGGTTTGTCCTCCTTCTAATTGACCCCATTATAGAATAAGCGTGGCAAAGGTAAAGCCAGATGCCTTTTAGGCAAACATTTCACATCTTATGTGTTTCAAGCGGTTTTTCAGTTCGAAATAGTGTATGATGAAAAGAGAATACCAATTAGAAAGGAAAAGTATGTGTCCCCCACATATCGATAGTACGTGATGCGTTTAGGAATGGTTGGAACGAATTTTGTCAGTGACGCTTTTATGGAGGGCGTTGCGCAGTGCCCTACAATTCAGGTTGTGGCTGTCTGCAGTCGTAATTTTGAAAATGCCAAGCGCTTTGCCTCCAAATACGCAATCCCCTTAGCACTTGCCGACTACCAAGACTTGGTG
>JBOGAI010000160.1:0-6981 GCA_051655665.1 Erysipelotrichaceae bacterium
CTGCGAGTCAAGCAGGCGCTCTCCCAACTGAGCTACGAGTGTATACCTTCGGTTTTTACTAAAATGGCGGAGGAACTGGGATTCGAACCCAGGCGCCAGTTTCCCGACCTACCGGTTTTCAAGACCGGACTCTTCAACCGCTTGAGTATTCCTCCAAAAATTGGTGGCGAGGGTGGGATTCGAACCCACGACCTTTCGGGTATGAACCGAATGCTCTAGCCAACTAAGCTACCCAGCCAATTTCATAAATGGTCGGGATGACAGGATTTGAACCTGCGACCCCTTGATCCCAAATCAAGTGCACTACCAAGCTGTGCTACATCCCGACAGTAATATATAATGGCGCGCCCAGCAAGAATCGAACTCACAACCTTTTGATCCGTAGTCAAACGCTCTATCCAATTGAGCTATGGGCGCATCTATTTCACGAGGCTTTACCTCAGTGCCAGTAAATAATACCAAATCCAAAACAAAATGGCAAGCCCTAGTTTGATTTTTTTTACGATATTTTTCCCACTTGAATTCCACATTAGAAAATCAGCCTTGCTAGCCCACCCATCAAACAAGCGAAGTTTTGTTTAATGGATGGTTTCTTTGCATAGACAAGACAATTCCATGCTCCCGCTGATGATGGGTTACCTCCACTTGAAAAGTACGATCCAAGTGATCTGTTTCAAGCAATGCGCTTGGCGTACCCGCAAAGACAATGCGCCCTTGGTTCATCAAGACGACATGCTGGGTCAAATTCAACGCTTGTTGCAAATCGTGCAAGATGACCACAATGGTTTTGCCACGTTTTTGTAGTTGGGCGATCAATTCTAGAAATTCTAGTTGATAATGGATGTCTAAAAATGTAGTGGGTTCGTCCAAAAGAACGATATCCGTATCTTGGGCCAACGCCATCGCCAAGTAGACCTTTTGACGCTCTCCTCCCGACAACTCATGCAACATCTTTTGACGCAAGTGCCAAACACCTACCTCCTGCATGACTTGTTGAACAACTTGTTTGTCGCATTCACGTACCCTGCGAGGATAGCCCAAATAAGGAAATCGGCCATGCATAACAAGCGCGTGTACGCCAATGGTCGGTATATCGCGTGCTTGTTTTAAATACGTCACGGTTTGCGCAAAGCGTTTGGCAGAATAATCCTGGATGTTTTGGTGTGCAATTGAAATTTCCCCTCGCGCAAAGGGCAGTTGCTTCGCCAAACACTTCAAAAGCGTTGACTTTCCACAGCCATTGGGTCCGATGACACACGTAATTTGACCAACAGGAATATGCAGGAATAGCTCTTCCAAAACCGTCTTTCCATCGTATCCAGCTTGCAAACCTGAAATCTTAATCATACAACCTTCCCTTTCTGCGATTCAAAATAAGATAGATAAAAAATGGCGCTCCTACCAGTGACATCACAATTCCAACCGGCACTTCAAACGGAATGAATAAGACTCTGGATAGCACATCACAAAACAGGGCAAAGGTTCCACCCATTAGGGCGCACAAGGGCAACAAACTACGCTGATCGTGTCCAATGAAGAGTTTGGCAATGTGAGGCACGATGAGACCAACAAACCCAACCAAGCCACACAAACTAATGGCACCTCCTGCTAGAATCGAGGCACAAACCAACATCAAGCCTTTGATCCATTTGGTTGCAACCCCAAGACTTGCGGCTACGCTTTCCCCCAAGGAAAATACATTAATGTCATACGCAATCAAAAAGACGACGAGCAACGCGACGAGCATAAAAGGCACTACGAACGCGATATCCTCCATCGTAATGCCCGCGAAACTGCCAATCATGAAATCCACACGTCCCACTTTGGCATCGGGTACGATGGTTACGATGGTGTCGATGAGGGCACCTAGTAGATTGGAAACTGCAAGACCTGCCAATACAATGGTAAGCTTGGACGCACCCAAACGATTTGCGATGACATAGACGATACCCGTAGCGGCCAAGGCTCCTAAAAAGGCTGCAATGGGAGCAAGTGAGCCAAATGTCGGGAAAAAGGCCACAATGACAATCATAAACAATCCGGCACCCGCATTGACCCCGATGATGGAAGGAGAACACATCGGGTTGTTTAATAAGGTTTGCAACAAGACCCCCGATACGGCCAACCCTACCCCACAAGTTAGGGCCGCCAAGGAGCGAGGCAATCGCACATAGTAAAACACCTTGTATAAAGCCGAATGGGGATCTGGCTGGATGAGCAATTCAGTAACATCTCGCAGCGACAAATCCGCCGCCCCTACCAACAAGCTCGTGATAAACACAACAACCAGAAGCAAGAAAGACACTGATAAAATCAGTGCTTTTTTATTTTTTATCGTTTGAATCAGGGGTTTGGTTTTCATAAAGAATGCCCTCTAAGTACTCATAACTTTCTGCCCATTTCGCATTGGGTTTGTATTGAAACAATTCTTTTGGCAAGAGGAAGAAACGACCTTGTTGCACCGCACTTAGGGTTTGCCAAGCCGGTTGGTTTAACAAGGTGGTTTCTAATGTCGCGATGGCTTTGTCCACATCGCCCATTGTCACCACGAAAATATAATCAGGATCTTCCATAATAATGGTTTCCATGCTCAACTCTTCCAACAAGGAAGGTTGCGCTGATGCGATGTTGATCACATTTAAGTCTTGCAACATTGCCCCTACCAAATGATCCTCTTTCAATGCCTTGGCTTTGGTTGCCATCGAACGAATCAGCAATACCTTTGGCGCTTGGTGGGCGGATGCGTTTTGAATGGTGGCGTCAACGCGCACTTTCAAGTCCAAACCATACGTTTGGTATGCTGCTTCGTTTTGGTTGATTTGGGATGCAACCTGCAGCATCCTTAAATAATCATCAAACGTGTCAACATCAAAATATGCATGGGGAATTTCGGCTTGGTTTAAAATGGATTGCAAATCAACATGTTGGGTCACATCCGTCGACAACAATACCAAATCAGGTTCAAGTTCAATTACTTTTTCCAAATTGGGCTCTTTTATAGTGCCCACAATTTGGACGTCTTCTCCGATTTCCATATTGCGTTCCGACAAGGCATCTTCACTGACTCCAACCAAGGTTCCCCCTGATAGTTGCCACAATTCCGCATACGACCCCATCAACGAAACGACACGCTTAGGTCTTTTCTCAAGGATTACCTCCATGCCCAAATCATCTTGAAACACAAAGTACGCTTCCCCGCCCGTTTCACGCGTCGAGGCATTGCATGCTGCACTCAGCGTCAACGCACACAACAAAGTAAACACGACAGCAACTTTACGCATTCGCACGCACTTCTCCATGTACGATGGCCTCTTTTTGCTCTAGCAGCTCATTTGTTTGCAACAAAGCATCCACGCGCTCTACGCCCAAACGATCGATTGTATCCCCAAAGCGTTCCTTGGTTACTCCTTCACGTTTAAAAAGCAAGATGCTCTTCTCTACCATTTCCAACACCTCGTCATGGGTATACAGCGCACTCAAAGCACTCCCCATACGTATTTTTTTACCCCATTTCCCTCCGACATATATTTTAAACATGTCTGTCGCGTCTTGGGTCACGCCAAATGGACATTTCTTGAAACAACGCCCGCAGTTGTTGCAAAGGTCTTTGTCATGCACAAAACGTCCTTCAACGATTTCTACCGCATTCATCGGACATGCTTTTTGAACGGAACAAATGCGGCAATTGCGGCATTTATCCGCGCTATATTCCATGACACGTTGACCCACAATCCCCAAATCGTTCAAGTCAGGCTTTGCGCAGTTATTTGGACATCCACCTACTGCAATTTTAAATTTATGAGGCAACGCCACTTCATTGTACCCCACGAAAAATTGATCGTGAATTTCCTTCGCAAGACCCATGGTATCACAAAGACCGAAAACGCAGGTGGTCCCTTTACAACTTACGATGGGACGTACTTTCGCACCGGTCCCCCCCGTTACCAAATCCGCTTGGGCAATGTACTCGCGAAACGGTTGAATGTTTTCAAAAGCAATGCCGGGTACTTCCAATGTCAAACGCACGGTAAATGCAACCGTACCATTTCCATAAAGACGTGCCGCTTCGGAAACGACGCGCATTTGTTCAGCGGTGATCATGCCATTTTCACTGATGATGCGACCATTAAAATTGCGTGTTCCGCGGTTGTGTAAAAACCCCACTCCTTTTACACTTTTGATTTGTTCTGCTGTTAGTTTTGTTTGTTCCATCCAATGTTGCTCCTTTTGTCTTTTGTTTCCAATTACAGGTACTACGCACACAACCTGTATGCTGCCTGCTTGGTTCTAAGAATACTACATTTTATAATGTAACCCCTTTACTATATATAAGCAGTTTTATGATATACTTGATGCACGAAGATCCAAAGGAGGCGTATCTATGACCTTACGTGGTTTAAAAATATTTGTGACCGTCGTGGAAACAGGGAAAATGGTAACTGCGGCAAATCAGTTATTCATTGCCCAACCCACCATCTCTCAAACCATTATTGAATTGGAAAAGGAATATAAAGTGCAGTTGTTTGAACGCCTCAACAAAAAACTTTATTTGACCCAAGAGGGCACTTTTTTTTACGAGTATGCCAAGCGCATCTTGCAAATGGTAGACGAACTCAACGACAACATGAAAAGTCTTTCGTCACGCAAAACGATTCGGCTTGGCGCAACCATTACCATCAGTCAAAGCATACTCGTGAGTCTCGTTCAAGAATTCGAATCGCTTCACCCCAACATCGAAATCGTGGTAAAGATTGACAACTCATCTTCCATCGAAAAGCTTTTGTTGTCCAACGAACTTGATATCGCACTCATAGAAGGGACAATCAAACACTCTGAGCTTGCAAGCATGCCCTTTCTCGACGATGAATTGGTGCTGGTTTGTTCTCCCCTGCACCCTCTTGCCACAAAACACTCCACCACCCTTGACTCGTTGTCTCAATTTTCCTTCATAACCCGCGAGGAGGGCAGTGGAACAAGAGAATACTTCGAAAGCCTCTTGCACCAACATCACGTGCAAATCCACACCAAGTGGAATTGCTATGGTTTTGACGCCATTTTGGAAGCCACCATCGCAAACCAAGGAATCACCGTTTTGTCCCAGCGCCTTGTAGAAGGAGCCATCCTGCAAGGGTTGTTGACACAAGTTAAAATCAGCGACATTTCCTTAACCCGCCAGTTCAGTGTCGCATACCATAAAACCAAATTTTTAAGTGAGCCTTTGTTGGCTTGGTTGGCTTATTTGGATGCGTATGCCCAAACCCACTAACGCGTTCAATTCATAAAAAAAACGTGCAAATGCTTCCTGCTTTGCACGTTACTTTTTTAGCTGTTAGTACAACCCATCTACCATCAAGACATATCGCTTCATGTCAAATTTTCGTTCCAACCCACTCGCGTTCATATAGCGGATTGTTCCGAATATAGGCCGAGTGGTCCACGGTCGGTCATGTTTGCCAAAGCACCAGGCAATTCCAGCAAAACTATTGGGATCACGACCATCCAGGGCATATTTGTTATTTAAATATAACGCCATTTCAAATGCTACTTTCGAGTGCAAGCCCCACTCCAAGATTTTTTTGCCCCAATACATTCGCAAATACCCCGGCATGGTTCCTGTAGCCACAAGTTGACGCTGTGCTGCATTCCAATAGGGATCGTGGGTTGTGGCTTGTTCAAGGGACTCTACCCCATAGTGATACGGGCGGATATCCTTATCATGTTCCCACAGTGTCGACAATGCCCAGTTAGGCAACGCACCAAATTGATCGTAGTGATCATTGTAGTACACGAAGTTGAAAGCCAATTCCCGACGCACAAACAACTCTTCCACAAATGCCGCATAACTTTCCATGCAACCTGGATGAACTTGGCTCCACTCCTTGGCCATTACAAGCAGGTGTTGAGCACCAATCTGCCCAAAGTGCAGATAAGGGCTCATGTTGCTGGTCGCATTTTGATTGGGGTCGTTGCGGTTGGAAACATAGTGTTCAAAGTGTTCTTCCAAAAAAGTTTGAAACTGGTTAATTGCACTTTGAGTCCCCCCCACCTGTGCCACTACCGCAACACTGCGATCAAGGGAAAGTCCTTCAAGCGTTGCATCCAAGTGCTCAATGGCAAAAGAGGAATAATCGCCAAGATCGTATTCGCCCCCCACGTAGGTTTGTGAATCAAAATCATCAAGGAAGTCATCGAGCAATGGCATGATTTTACGTCGCAACGTTGCAGCGGAATATTCCTCTTTGTTGCTTGCATAGGTAACAGGAACGATGCAGTTCGTGTCAATTTCGACAACATCGCAAGGAGCATATTCCACCACCTCATTGCGCCATTGTTTCTCCAAATGCGTAACCCCTTGGTCGCAAACCAGCAGCGCGCAACGTTCCAACAGGGGACGCATTCCCTGTGGTGGAGCCTGCAATACGCACAGGAAGGCTACGCCCATGTCCGCAAGGTTTTTCTTGACCTCTTGCAAGCCTTGCAACATAAACCAATAATGACGTGCATTGGCTTGTGGGTAATCGGGAACCAGTCCGAAAAAGACGACCAAAGGAAGCCCTCGTTTATTGGCTTGCTCAATCGCATAGTGAAAGGCATGGTTGTATTGCAACCGTTGGGCCGTTTGCATCCAATATACCACCAACTCTTTCGCTGGATTTTCTTGAATTTTACGTTGTTTGATTCGCTCACAATTCATAGTTGTACCCCTTTTTTTTCATTATAAGCGAAATGCATTTATTTATATAGTGCACATTGCCAGAATGGCTTCGTTTACAAAAAAAAGAACCTATTCAGGTTCTAAACAGCAAAAAAGAATAAAAAAACAGTCAAGCTGTTGTTTTTATAATGGTGGTTCCGGTCGGAATCGAACCAACGACACATGGATTTTCAGTCCATTGCTCTACCGACTGAGCTACGGAACCATTTGGTTGCGGGGGCAAGATTTGAACTTACGACCTTCGGGTTATGAGCCCGACGAGCTAC
>JBOGAI010000161.1:0-4965 GCA_051655665.1 Erysipelotrichaceae bacterium
GCAAGTCATCAATACCCAACTTTTTCGCCAAATGCTCCAGTTGTTTTACGGCGTCTTTTTTGTTCATGCCATACATCCGCGCACGCAATAAGATGTTTTCTTTGACACTGAGCAACCCATCCAAATGCGAGGTTTGAAAAACGACCCCGATGTTGCGGCGAATGCCATCATCTTCCTTGCCAAGTTCATAACCACACACAGATGCTTCCCCACCGCTTTGCGCAAGCAGGGTTACCAGCATATTGACCGTCGTGGATTTGCCCGCGCCATTGGGTCCCAAAAAGGCAAAGAAACTGCCTCTTTCCACTTCGAATTCAATGCCTTTGACTGCTTGAATGTCTCCATAATGTTTTGTCAGCTTTTTGACCGATACAATGGTTTCCATAATGATCACCTCATTTTCTACAGTGTACCACATTTGAGAAAAAGTGTTGTAGAACACAACTTATAAAAAAAGGTCCTTTTTATGACCTTTCTAGTTTGAAGTATTGACGAATGACCCACGCAACCCCTTGGTCGTACACACTAGGCGCTACGACATTGGCCACTTCGCGTACCCTATGAATCGCATTGCCCATTGCAACGCCTAAGCCGGCGGTTACAATCATTTCCAAATCATTGCCGCCATCGCCCACGGCCACCATTTCGCTTGGATCAATGTGCAAATACTCACTCAAAAAGCGAATTCCGAACACTTTGTCGCAATCTTTAGCCATCACATCCATAAAAATATGCTGGCTGCGCATAATGGAGGCTTTCTCCCCGATGCGCGCATGCAGCCACGGCTCCACCGCGTCGAGCACCACTTGGGAGTGCGTCAAATTAACCCGCAAAATCTTTTCGCTCAGATATGGCGTCATGTCATTGGGCCATAAAAAATCCACATCAATGGAGTCGTGTTCGATGCCCACGGCCTCATCGTAGCCACTCATGATGACGCGCTCTTCCATATTGAGCATCACATGCAAGCCATGTTCCATTGCGAAGGCATAGGCTTCTTGCACGACATCGGTGGGGACGATTTTCTCACTTAATACGTGCAAGGTCTGCGAATCGTAAATCACGCCGCCGTTGTTGCAAATGATGAAGCCAGGATAGCGGTCCATGTGCAGCACTTCCCGAAATTTCAACATCCCCTGCAAGATCCGTCCACTTGACAAGACCAAAATATAACCGGCTTGTTGCAAGGCAATGAGTGCTTCTTGCACCTGATGGTGTATTTCATGTTTTCCATATTCCAGGATGGTCCCATCCACATCCACAAACAGTACTTTGTATGTCATAGCGTTGTCCCCCGTTCGTTACTTCTTATATATGCCAATAAGCGTGGCTTCTTCCAAAACATGGCCTTGCATCGCGTTTAGCAAAGCTTCTTTGGTGAACCCACTTGATAATGGAAGCTTACAATCCAGCGCATAGACCGTGAAGGTGTAGCGATGGTCTTTGTCGGGTGGTGCCATGCCACCATAGGTGGAACTTTTTTCCACGCCAAGGGACTTGGCCCACGAATTTTGCCCTTGCACTAACGTCCCACTGCGCGCGGCATCCTCTGGCAAGAAGGTTTGGGTCAAATTGGCCACCAGCCAATGGATCCACGAATGTCCACATACGGGGATGGCGTCTTTGTCTTCGCACACCAAGGCAAAACAACGCGTATGGGCTGGTGCTTCGCTGATAAGCAGTGGCAATGAACACGCAGGCATGTCGTGCACAAAAAATCGCCCCCGTTTGCCAAAACGATCGTCAATGATGCCACTTTGAATCCCTTGTGAGTGTAGTTGCATAGGCTTTACTCCTTCTTTTCTACAGTATACCAAAAAGCGCACTGGTTTTCTTCTATAAACATTGCAAACTGCCCCTTGGGTATGGTACGCTTTTAAAGGAAGTGCTAAGGGGGATATTCATGACACACGAACTGATGCAAGGCATCATTATGGCCTTTGGAGTGGGGATGGCTGCACTTATTTTATACAGCATGATTGCAGACTCCATTCAAAAACACAAACGCAAAAAGACACCGGTAACGCTGGCCCCAATGGAGCAAGCCAACCAAATCAAAGAAAAGTTGGCGCTACTCGATGCGGAGAAAGTCATTTTGGCCGATCAGCTTAAAACCAATCCATTTCATGATTTTGAAGGGATCCAAAACGATTTGGAGCAAAATATGGAGCAAAGCAAAGACCTCATCCTCGCGTTGGAAGCGTTGGTTCAAGCCAATGTGCAAGATCCAGCATTTCAAGAAGTCGCTCTACATTTGGAAGGCTACAAAGCAACCTTTCAAAAGCAAGATGCGTTTTTTGCGCAGCTGTTGCACAAACTGCACGACTTTGTCTTGGAGAAGGCAAACGCAATGAATCCGTAAGGATTCTTTTTTTTAGACACGTGACTTGCTTTTTGGTTTATCCTTGTTATCATGGACAAGCTAGGAGGTAACGCCAATGAAATACAATATGAGTCGTAGCAAGAAAGTGCTGCATGTAGCCCAAACATTATACGATGAGCGCGGCCTCATTAGTTTCTATGTGCTTCCTTTTTTAGAAGAAGAACATCCTTTTGTTTACTTACTCGACCGTGAAAAACAATTGCTTGGCAAATACTACTTGCAAGCCCACACGGCCACCTTGTATGAACACGACACCCTATTGGGACAGGTATCCAAACTAGAACGTGGATATGGCTTTTTTGAGCCGGGGGCCGTTGCCCCATCCTACTTGATGGACATGCAAGGAGAGCATTTGGAAATCCAGCAGGCACAGCGCACCATCGCATACTTGGATTTGTCGCACGACAAACATATTTCGCTGGCCTTGCTCGTTCCAGAAGATGTGGTGCACTATTTGTTGCTTTTGCTTAGCGTATCCGACTTGCTGCTACAATAAATCCTGGATGAAAATCCAGGATTTTTTTGATCATTCACGCTGCAGCGTTTCCAACACGTCCAATAAATGTTCTTTGAGACGTTGCATGCTGTAATCGCTTTGGTAGGAAATGTGCGGGGTAAGCAGGACATGGTCCAAATTCCACAGTTTGGAGGACATTGGCAAGGGTTCTTCTTCAAATACATCAAGTACAAACCAGTTTTGCTTGCGCAACGCCGCCTCAACCAAGGCCTGCTCGTCAACCAAGCCACCGCGTGCGACGTTGACAAAGACGGCCCCCTTTTTCAATGCGCCAAGCCGCTTGGCATCAAACAACTGCTTGGTTTGCTCATGCAAGGCAAGCGCGACGATGACCACATCGGCGTGTGGCAAATAGCTGTCCAGTTGACCCAAATCTTCCACACCGCTTTGCGCAGTGCGATTGACAATTTGAATTTGGGCATCAAAGCCAACCAGACGTTTTACGATGGCTTTGGAGATGTTGCCATACCCTACCAATAGCACATTCGCATTTTTCAAACTGCGCATGTTGCTGGTTGGATGCCAGTCATGTTGGTGTTGACGCTCCAAATAAAAAGGAACTTGTTTGAAACAATCCAAAATGCGTCCCACACACCATTCTGCAATGGCCACCGAATAGACATCTTTGGCATTGTACAGTGCAATGTTGTGCGCTTGCAAATAGTCCAAATCCAAATGTTCGATGCCCACCGAATACGTCAAAATGGCTTTCAGTGACGAAAAGGCATGAATGGGGGTTTCTTCAAATCGTTGAGTCCCCATCACGACCTCAAAGGTTTCAGGGTGCTCAACGTTTTGACTTCCCTCTTCCAACCAGGTCACATCATAGCCCATGTCTTGGACTTGTTTGCAAAAGGCATCATCCAAGTAACGAAAGCGTGTTGCTAAAAGTTTCATCACAGTTCACCTCAGTGTTAGTATACTCCATCTTTTAAAAAGGGCTAGCAAAAAGGCATGCGTTGCATGCCTTTTGATTATCCTACGATGTAGATGGTATACGTTTTGCCCTGTGAGAGCGTTGCCCCGGTTTTCGTTGGGGAGTCTGGGTGAATCAGCCCCGCATTGAGCGAGTTGTGTGAACGGGTCACAAACTGGAAGCTGACTCCTGGATATCGCGATGCGAATTGGTTGCGCAAGCTTGCAATGGTGCCCGATGCGCTGCCGATTTGCAACCACGATTCTTGGATGACCAAAGTATAGCTTTGGGCAGGACCACTGGACAAGGTGATGGTCACACCTGTTCCACTGACCACACTGGCCCCGGCTGTTTTGTTTTGCGCAATGGCCGTATCTTTGGCTGCACTGTTGTAGCCTCCATACACAAAACTGCACGCGAGCCCAATGCTGTTGCACTGGGAGGCGATGGCACTTTTCGATTTGCCAATAAAGTTTGGAATGACCACCGGTGCGCCTTGGGATAGTGTGACCGTAATGCCTTGGTTGTTTTTGAGCACCGTACCCGCTGCTACGGAATAGCGGATGGCTTCGCCCTTGGCAACACTGGTCGAATATTCGACGACTTCATTGTAGTTGATGTTGTATTGGGAAGCCCACTTTTTGAAGGCTGCATAGTTTGCAAAGTCTTCCATCACAATCGGTCCCTTACTAAGAACCACTTTGATGGTGGCGCCTTCTTCCACTTTGTCATCTTTTTTAACGTTTGCCGAAATGACTTTGCCTTCTGGTTGCGTATCGTCATACGCATCCGAGAATGAGACGTTGACTTTCGCATCAATCGCCCAACGCAAGATGTCGTCTTTGGACATGGTAGCAAAGTCTGGAATCACGACTTCCACCCCTTTGGATACGACCAAAGTGAGTTTGTCGTGGTACGGATCGACGCTTTGTTTTGCCGCAATGCTTTGTGAGATGATGTGGCCACGCGCTACGTCTTTGGAAAAGTCGTAGGTAATGCTATAGCCAATGCCATAGCGTTTGAGCCAATTGCTGGCCTCGCGTACGCTTTGGTTGGTGAAATCAATGAGTTCCACCGGTTGCAAGGATCCTTTGGGTCCAAGTGAGAACGTCAACAGCAATTCGGTATTGCGTTTGAGATCTCCGCTTT
>JBOGAI010000162.1:0-4981 GCA_051655665.1 Erysipelotrichaceae bacterium
ATTTCGCTTGGTAAAATGTCATGCGTTCCTCTTGGTACTTGATAGTTCATATGGTTCCTCCTTTTGAATATAAAAAAACGTCCTTATTTCTAAGGACGCTGTTTGAAGCGCGGTGCCACCTTAGTTCATTCCCATGGAATGCACTTTGACGTTGATAACGAAACGACCCGTTTGCTTTTTGAGGCAACTCTTCCAAAATGTCCCAGATTATTCTTGATAGAAAACTTTCACCGTTGTTTTCCTCTCTACAATCAATAGCAATCCTTCTTTTCTTCACTAGATTTGCATTCATTTTAGCATGCCCTATCCCATTAGTCAATCCAACACCGCTTCAATCTTTGTACAATTGAGAAATTGGCACGAGCAGGAAACCCAGGTCTTCACCACAAAAAATAGCTGCACAAGCAGCTATTTGATGTCACGGTCCACACTAATGACCGAATTGACTTTGCGAAGGTTTGCCATCAGCATTTGCAAATGGTCCAAATTGTCAACGATTACCCGCATTTTGGTAATGACGTGTACCTTATCGTTTTGGACTTTGGAATCCACATGGTTCAACCCAGATTTACACTGCGAAACCACGGTGACCATATCCGAAAGCAAGAAATTGCGATCAGTCGAATGGACTTCCAAAGATACTTCGTATTTTTGATTGTCGAAGCCATCGTCCCATTTGACCTCAATCAACCGTTCTTTCAACAGTTGAATGTTTGGACACTCGTTGCGATGGACTTTGACCCCTTGTCCTTTGGAGATAAAACCTACGATTTCATCCCCAGGAATAGGGGAACAGCAGCTGGCAATCGAAATGACCATTCCCTCTACCCCTTCAATGTGCACACCGGATTTGCTGCGCAAACGTTTGCGGTTGTTGGCTTCATTGCGGGTAAACATTTTTTGAAGATTTTCATTGTCCATCGGAACATGAACTTTTTGCTTGGTCAAACGTTCAATGACGGTGGAAAGTGGAATGGAGCGAATGCCAATGGCATAGTACAAATCCGTTACCGTATTGTACGTCAACGAATGCAAGATGGACTCGATGCGTTTGTTTTCCATGTAGGCTTTCGCATCAAAGTTGCGTCGTTTCAACTCCTCCGCCAACATCTCTTCCCCTTTTTTCGCATCAATGGTTTTGCGTTCCACTTCTTGCTTTTGGAAATAGGCGTTGATTTTATTGCGGGCATGTGAGGATTTGACAACTTTTAACCAGTCTTTGCTTGGACCTGCACTCAAGTCCTTGGTTGTTTTGATTTGTACGACATCCCCAGTGCGCAACACAGTATTAAGGGGCACTAACGCACCATTGACGATGGCTCCAATCGTCTTGTGGCCAATTTCGGTATGAATCCGATATGCAAAATCAAGCGGAGTAGCCCCATTTGGCAAAGCAATAACACGACCTTTTGGTGACATGACGTAGACATTGGCCTCAAAAATATCGCGTTGCAACAAACTCATATACTCCAGTGCGTCGTCATCGACATCTTCGCTCATCGCGTTAAAGTCTTTGAACCAACGCAATTGTTCTTCGATTTCTTCTTGCTTGATTTCGACGCCACGGTTTTCCTTGTACTTCCAGTGTGCGGCAATCCCTTTTTCCGCGACTTCATCCATCGCTTCGGTACGGATTTGCACTTCAAAGATATTGCCTTCGTCTGCTACGATGGTCGTATGTAAACTTTGATACATATTCACCTTTGGCATCGCGATGTAATCTTTGAAGCGTCCTGGAATCGGACGATACGTCGCATGGATGTACCCTAAGATTTCATAACAGTTGGTTTCGTTGGGCGCAATGATGCGAATGGCCAACAAATCCAAGATTTCTTCAAAACGTTTTTGCTTGGTCACCATTTTCTTGTAAATGGAATACAAGTGTTTGGAGCGACCAAACATGCGGAAGCGAATGTTGTGATCCCCGAGCAACACCCCGATGTCATTGATCATGCGCTGCACTTGCTCGTCGCGTTCGGCTTTGCGAACCTCGACAAGCTTGGCAATTTCATAATATTTTTCACGGTTGAGATAATAGAAGGACAAGTCTTCCAACTCGTTTTTGATTTCACTGATCCCGAGCCGATGCGCAATGGGCGCATATACTTCAAGCGTCTCGCTGGCAATCTTTTGCTGCTTGGCTTCGCTCATGAACTGAAGCGTGCGCATATTATGCAATCGATCGACCAATTTGATCAAAATGACCCGTACGTCTTTGGCCATGGCAATGAAGATTTTGCGGTGGTTGTTGGCCTGGTACTCTTTCTCATCGGCAAAGTTGATGTTCCCGATTTTGGTCACGGCTTCTACCAAGTGGTAGACGTCCTCTCCAAACAATTCAATCATTTGCTTGGCACTGACCTCAGTATCCTCAATGACATCATGCAAAAAACCGGCAGCAATGGTTTGCGGACCGGAACGTAGCGTTGCTAGCACATAAGCAACTTGAATGGCATGATTGATGTAGGGTTCCCCACTTTTGCGTACTTGGCCTTCATGCATTTCATAGGCGAAGGTGTACGCATCGTGGATCAACTTTAAATTTTCTGGTTTGGAAATATAGGTTTGCACCTCAGCCATGACATCTTCATATGTTTTATTGATTGCTACTACCATTTTCTCTCACCCTATCTATACAAAAAAGGGAAATCCCCTTTTTTTTTTCTAATACGTTACTAATGCTTTTACGTTGCGGTTTGCCAAAACGTCGCGGCCTTTGAGTGCTTCTAGTTCAATCAAGAACGCACAGCCAACTACTTCGCCCCCGAGTGCTTCTACCATTTTGCATGTCGCATCAACAGTACCACCGGTTGCAAGTAGGTCATCTACGATTAACACTTTTTGCCCTGCTTCTACACCATCTTTATGAATGTGAAGTTCATTGGAACCATATTCCAAATCGTAGTGCAACGAAACCGTTTCACGAGGCAATTTACCTGGTTTGCGTACCGGTACGAAGCCAATGTTCAAGGCATAGGCTACCGGACATCCAAAGATAAATCCACGGGATTCTGGACCAACAATCACGTCCGCACCCACCTCTTTCGCAAATTCAATCAATTGGTCGCATGCATATCTGTACGCATCGCCATCTGCCATCAAAGGGGTAATATCGCGGAACAATATTCCTTCTTGTGGGAAATCCTGAATATCAGCAATAAATTTTTTTAAATCCATGGTAGTCTCCTTCTCGTAATACTCTCCTATTATAACAAAAAAACACTGAAATAAAAGGTTATTGTGCTTCAATTATCGAAAAATCCTCGATAATGGCGTTCCATTTTGTTAGTCCTCTGAAGCTTGAGATGGTCAAACGATGCACGGCTTCAAGTTTTGTGCCCTCTTGAAGTTGCATGGCCGCTTCATTGGCATTCCACAGTAAATATTCGTTGCGTTTTGTTGTCGTGATCTTAAGGTGCATGCCTTTGAGCTTTTGCACGCTGGCAATTTCAATGACACTACTAAACAAAGGCAATTCCAAACCGACCCCAAAAGGACGCAACTCGTCCAAGCTTTGAATGTGGGCAAGACTTAGGGCAGCTTCCTCCACCAAAATGGTATCATAGCGGTGCTCTACACGCGGCAAGTGCTGCATTTTGTCTTGGATGTGGTCTGAAATGATCGGCAAGTCTTTTTTATAGAATGAGATCCCGGCAGCTTGAGGGTGTCCCCCATAACTGACAAACAAATGCGCAATCTCTTCAAAGAAACTGGTTAAGTCCACCCCTTGTACCGAACGAATCGACCCTTTCAACAATCCGTCCTCTTCTTCTTTCAACACCATCGTTGGGCTTTGCGTATCATTCATCAAACGCGAAGCCACAAGTCCGACAATGCCTTCATGGAAAGAAGGATCATAGACAATGGTAAACGCTTCGTTGGCGTACAGCCCTTTGGCTTTTTGCACCATCGAGCTGGTCAAATCCTTGCGCAGGGTATTGATTTGCGTCAAGTCTTGGGCAAATTGTTGGAGTACTTCAGGTGAAGTGGCATTGAGAAAACGCACGATTTGGTTGGCGTTGCACACATCGGCCATGCGTCCGCCGGCATTGATGATGGGGGTAATGGCGAAGCCAATCGTGTTTTCATCAAAGGTAGAGGCATTGCACAAGTAATGCAAGGCTTGTCCTTTGCCCTGATTCAAATAGGCAATCGCAGTTTTGAGCAACGTGCGATTATATGCAAGTACGGGCACCATGTCTGAAACCACGCAAATGCCGGCAAGAATGACGTGATAGGGCTGATAGCCAATAAGGCCCGCAGCCAACAGCAAGGCAAGTCCAGCACCGCTAAGTTGATGGAACACTCCACTCAAACCGTTTGGATGCAAAAAGTGGCTGCAAAGCGGGGGCTCATCATAGCTATGGTGATCACTTACCATAACCTCAATGCCCAACTCCTGTGCTTTTTCAAGGGCAGCATGGGCCTTCACCCCATTGTCAACGGTTAAAATCAAGTGATAGCCTTTTTCATGGGCCATCTCCACCGTACGCACACTAAGCCCATACCCCTCTTTCATGCGATTGGGGATGTAGAAGCCATGTTCCAACCCATAAAGGCTGAACGCATTGTCCAAGATGGCCGTCGCACAGATGCCATCGCAGTCGTAGTCTCCGGCGATCAAGACGCGTTCTTGATTGGCCTTGGCTTGTTGCAAACGCGCCACCATTTCAAGCAGTGGTGCTTGTTCGCACAGGGGCAGCACTTGTGGTTCAACCAGATCCTGTATGTTTGTATTGTCTAGTTGTAAGGCTACTTTCACGCTTTCAAGTAATGAATGCTCTCCGGTGAAGTGCGTAATGTGATTAATCTTCATATGTTTCCCTCTTTGCTTCCATTGTCGCATCTAATGCAACATTATTCATGTTTTGTTTAAACAAATCGAGACGCAAAGAGCGTTCCATGGTCCAGGGATGTAGTTGCAGCATGTGGGCAAACAGCGGAGCCAAATCCAATAAACTGCCCCCGCTTAGCACTTGTG
>JBOGAI010000163.1:0-4974 GCA_051655665.1 Erysipelotrichaceae bacterium
ATTACCACTTCTTCGTTATTTTCATACATCGAAATCGCAAGTTCAGTCGCTTGTTGGACGTCTTGTGATTTGATGCCGCCCACTACGACAGTCCCTTTGTCCAATACTTCCGGACGTTCGGTAGAGGTACGAATCAACACGCCTGCAAAGTGCAACATGGCACTTTCCTCCGACAAGGTTCCGCTATCCGACAAAACACAAAGTGCGTTTTTCTGCAATTTGTTGTAATCCAAGAACCCAAAAGGTTTCAAGTTTTGCACGAGTGGGTGGAATTTGAAGTTGCGTTTCTCGATGAATTTCATGGAACGTGGATGCGTGGAATAAATGACCGGTACTTGGTATTTTTCCGCAATGTCGTTGATGGAGTTCATCAAATCCATGAAGTTTTCTTCCAAGTCGATGTTTTCTTCACGGTGTGCCGACACCAGGATGAATTTTTTCGCTTCCAAGTTCAAACGGTCCAACACATCGCTGGCTTCGATTTTGTGCATGTGGTCACGCAATACTTCTTGCATCGGAGAACCCGTTACGAAAATCGTTTTCCCATCGATGCCTTCGTTGATGAGGTAACGACGCGAATGCTCGGTGTATGGCAAGTTGATGTCCGCAATGTGGTCCACGATTTTACGATTGATCATTTCTGAAACATTCCAGTCCCAGCAACGATTTCCCGCTTCCATGTGGAAAATCGGGCATTTCAAACGTTTCGCCGAAATCGCCGACAAGGCAGAGTTGGTATCCCCCAACAACAAGACCGCATCGGGTTGTACTTCTTGCATCAAGGTATACGATTTGGCGATGATGTTGCCCATCGTTTCCCCAAGAGTAGCGCCCACTGAGTCCAAGTAGTAGTCAGGTTCACGCAACTCCAAGTCTTCAAAGAAGATTTGGTTCAACGTGTAGTCCCAGTTTTGTCCGGTGTGAACCAAGACATGATCAAAATATTTATCGCATGTTTTGATTACTGCTGACAAACGGATGATTTCAGGACGGGTCCCGACAATCGTCATTAATTTTAATTTTTTCATAAGTTACCTCTTTCATTTTGTAAAGACATTGCGATACGGAACATAGTATTGTCGAACCATGTCTCCTTCTGCAAACAAATCAATCATGGAATTCAAAGAAAGTACAATCAGCATTCCATAAATGACATTACGCACCACATCCTTTGAAGAAAGGTACAGCAACGTAGGGAAGAGCAACAATTGCGCAAAAGAAAGGTTTTGTGCGGCACGGCCTCCGATGGTGGGTGCAGCCAAAAAGACGATATACACAATGATGGAAAACAAATAAATATTAAACAACAAGTCGAAATACTTGGTTTTGGATTCAGGAAGCTTCGCCTTGGCTTTCTCGATACCAAAATAGAAAAGCATCAAGAAGAACAACCGTTTCCCAAACGAGAACAAAACCCCCAAAGTAGGAGTGGCTTCGCTCAAGTAATAGCTCAGCTTATAGGCAATCGATTCTGGTGCAATTTGGATTAAAAACTCCACCATGATATTGGAAATGCCCGAAACCAGAAAAATACCCAAAAAGGCAATGATGCCAAGAATATAGCGTTTCTTTAACTTGAAGGTAAAGAAATATACAGGCAAGAAAAAGACGGCTGAAACGTGGAACAAGGATGCCACGCTGACCAGACCTAGATACGACCACAATTTGCGATCGAGGATAAACGGAATGGAAAGAAATAAAAACGATACGGCAATCCCTTGACGAATTGCCCCCATTTCATACATCATAAAAAAACTTGAAAAATAGAAAGCCAATGTCATCCATTTGTTAATCGAAAAACGATCAAACAAGTAGACTTTCAATAACACTCCCATTGCGGAGGAAAGAAGTAAGACCCAAGTATAGCTTGGTGCCAGCCGCAAAATAAGTTGGAACACGTATTCTGCGTTAATGGTGGTTTGCCCTAGGAATACTTGAACCAGTGAATAATCCTGAATCAAGTTATACTGGTTCAAATAGTTGTTATAATCAAAACCGGTGTAATAGCGGAACCCCGCAAATAAGAACAAAAAGATGCCCACCCCGATATAACAGTATTGCTCGGTTTTAGGATTCACCTTATGGTTCTCAAAATACAAGCCCACCAATAAGATGATTATAAATAAGGCTAAATAAAGCATCTTACACCTCTAGCATATGGGTATCTGCTCGATTCGGATCAAAGGCTTCATTGGCCCACATTATCGTAATCAAGTCGGTATCCCCGATGTTCTCGATGTTATGCGTATAGCCTGTTGGAATGTCCACAATTTCGATTCGATCTCCACTCACAAAATACTCAATGACCTCTTCGCTGTGCAAGTGGCGGAATCGAATGACCCCTTTTCCGCTCACCACAACAAATTTTTCATTTTTGGTGTGATGCCAGTGATTGCCTTTCGTAATGCCTGGTTTGGAGATGTTGACTGAAACTTGTCCATGATCCAAGGTTTTGAAGAGTTCGGTAAAAGAACCTCTTTGATCGACGTTTGTTTTGGGCGCATAGGAGAGCTTATCGGTTGGAAGAAAACTCAAATAGGTCGCATACAATTTATTCGTAAATTCGTCTGCGGTATTGGGAAGCAACAAGGTGTCTGGCATGGCCTTAAAGCTTTGAAGCAAGGCAAGAACTTCGCCAAGACTAACGCGATAAAGGGTTGGGACAACGCCATACCCCTCTTTCAAAGTAGGTCTTCCTTCAATACAGCGGACCAATTCTTCGACTACATCGTCGATATAACAAAAATCCAAGGCAACGCTTGGATCGTTCACGGTAATGGGAAGATCTCTAGCAATGTTATAACACCAGGTTGCGATGACGGTATTGTAATTTGGTCGACTCCACTTACCAAACAAGTTGGCAAAACGGTAGACATAAACCGGTGAATGGTTTAGTTTGCTGTGCGCAAACAAAACTTCCTCCCCCAATTTTTTTGATTTTCCATAATCATTGTCTTTCTCTGCTTGTACACTAGAAGAAATCATGATTGGGGCTTTGTTGTTGTGTTGTTGCAACAACTGACACAATTTTTCCGTCAAAGAAGCATTCCCTTCATAAAATTCTTCAGAGCGCGTTGGGCGATTGACACCAGCCAAGTGGATCACGAAATCGCAATCCTGAGTGAATCGTTCCAAATCCTCCCAGGTATTTTCCTGATCATAGGTCATTACTTCGTATTGGCTTTGTAGGGTAGAAACCAAGTTTCTACCCACAAACCCCTTTGCTCCTGTAACTAAAATCTTCATTCTAATTTCTCCAAGCTTCTAATTCATCACGAATGTATTGCAAAGACAACAATTTTTCTTTGACTTGTTCTACATCCAACAAATCCGTGTTATTGGAGTTGAATTCGCTCAGTTTTGTCAATTCTTCGTTTCCATCCGTAAAATAGGCTGCATAGTTCAAGTCACGTGCATCACAAGGTACACGGTAGAAGTTGCCCATGTCGATGGCGTTGGCGCATTCTTCGTTGGTCAACAATGTTTCATATTTCTTTTCTCCATGACGGATGCCGATGACACGGTTTTCCACTTTGGAGTCAAACAACTCTTTCAAGGCTTGTGCCAATACTTCAATCGTACAAGCCGGTGCTTTTTGAACCATGATGTCTCCACTTTGGGCATTTTCAAACGCAAAGATGACCAGTTCCACGGCTTCTTCCAAGCTCATGATGAAACGTGTCATGTTTGGATCTGTCAATGTCAAGTCTTTGCCTTGTTTGATGAGTTCAATGAACAAGGGAATAACACTTCCTCGGCTTGCCATTACGTTTCCATAACGCGTACAGCAAATGCTTGTTTTTTCCGGATCTACGGTTCTGGATTTGGCCACGATGACTTTTTCCATCATCGCTTTGCTACAACCCATCGCATTTACGGGGTACGCCGCTTTGTCGGTACTCAAACAGATGACTTTTTTCACGCCCGCTTCAATCGCCGCCGTAAGCACGTTTTCGGTTCCCATTACATTGGTTTTCACCGCTTCGATCGGAAAGAATTCACAGCTTGGCACTTGTTTCAACGCCGCAGCATGGAACACATAGTCCACCCCGTGCATCGCATTTTTAATGCTTGGAAGATCGCGAACGTCTCCAATATAGAATTTCAATTTGTCATTTTTGTAGTGACGGCGCATGTTGTCTTGCTTCAATTCGTCACGGCTGAAGATTCGGATTTCTTTGATGTCGGTATTCAAGAATCCATCGAGGACGGCGTTCCCAAATGAACCGGTACCACCGGTAATAAGTAATGTTTTTCCTTCAAAAATGTTTTTGCGTTCCATGTTACTGTTCTCCTTTTAAGTAGTGTTCTAACTGCTCTAACAATTTATGTTTATTAAAATACATTTGGTTATATTCTAACGCATTTTCGGAAAAAAGCTTCATTTCTTCCTTCGAATACGCTGCCAACTGTTCCATTGCCTTGGCAATGGCACCGGCGTTGCCTTCACTGACGACCCCACAACGGGCATGTTCAATGATGCGCGCCGATTCTCCTTGCACACAACCCAAAATCGGCATGCCGCAAGCCAAATAGGTTTGCATCTTGCCTGGGATGGTCATATCGAAAATCGGGTCGGACTTGAGTGACAATAACGCCACATCGCTCGAGCGCAAATAGTGCGGCACCAGCGCTTCCTCGACACGGGGATGAAAGACGATGCGCTCACTGACCCCTTGCTCGTGGGCCAATGCCACAAGGGATGCTTTGGAGCGTCCTTCGCCTAAGAAGTGCAATCGAATGTTGGGATTTTCGACCAAAGTCATCGCCTTGACCACTTCTTCCAACCCTTGCGCTTCGCCCATGTTGCCGGTAAAAATCAAATGAAATAGGGATGGGTCAAACCCTTCCAAACGCGTGCTTTGCTGCGCATCCACTACGCTGTATTGGGGCCAGTACTTCACGATGCTTGGATCTTTGACGCGTTCCACGATTTTGGTGACAAAGCTTTGCGATGCTCCTAAAATCAAGTCA
>JBOGAI010000164.1:0-14660 GCA_051655665.1 Erysipelotrichaceae bacterium
TTTGGATTTTATGAAGGATGATTTGAATACTCCAAATGCCATGAGTGTGGTGTTTGAAATGAATAAGTTGTTGAATCAGACACTGCGTTCGAAAGACGTAGATCTTGACGCCTTAGAAATATTAGTCAACACCCAAGAAGAAATGCTGCAAATCTTAGGAATTGAACCGCAACGTGTACGCTTAGATGAGGACAAACGTGCCCTGTACCATGCGTGGACCCAGGCAAAAGCGGAAAAGGACTTTGCACAAGCGGATGTGTTGCGAGCACAGTTGCAAGCAGCGGGGGTACTCTAATGGAAGTCCAAGGGTTAAATGGAACCACTCTTGCCTTCATCGGAGATGCCATCATGTCGTTGAAGGTGAGAGAGTATTTGGTCGAATTGGGTTATCAAAGACCAAATGACCTGCAAAAGCGCTCCGTGCGCTACGTAAGCGCCAAAGCGCAAGCCAATTTTTTATCCTTTTTACTAGAAGAAGGGTTTTTCACAGAATCAGAAATCACCATCATCAAAAGGGGTCGTAACAGCAAAAGTGACTCCATAGCGAAAAATGCAGATGTCGTTACCTATCGAATGTCGACGGGATTTGAAGCGCTATGGGGATATTTATACTTAACCAACCAACATGATCGTCTTCAAGAACTGTGGGAGAAAGTCAAAATGATAGAGGAAAAATAAGATGTCACAATACGTATATGGAAGAAATGTAGTCAAACAGTTACTAAAAGATGGAAAACAAGTGCATGAAATTGTAATTTTGGAGGGATTGAAAGATCGTGATTTGGAACAAAGTGTTCAAAGAGCGAAGGTGAATGTGCGTACAATGGGCCGCAAAAAAATGGATCAACTGTTGCAAACCGACAATCACCAAGGCATCGCAGCCTTGATTGACGATTACAAGATGTATTCATTGGAAGAAGTGTTGCACGCGATTCCGAACGGGAAGATGCCGTTGTTGTTGATGTTGGATGGAATTGAAGATCCACACAACTTGGGGGCAATGTTGCGAATTAGTGATGCCATTGGAGTAGATGGAATCATTATTGGAAAACATCGTTCGGTCTCGCTAACACCAACGGTTGCGAAAGTATCTACCGGTGCGATTGATACCGTGAAGGTCGCCCAAGTAACCAATTTGGTGAAAACCATCGAAACGTTGAAAGAAAAAGGATATTGGGTCATTGGTTCGGATTTGGAAAATTCCAAGGACTATACCCAAGGCACTTATGACGTTCCCCTGGTTCTCGTAATCGGAAACGAGGGTGCAGGAATGTCTCAACTTGTGAAAAAGAACTGTGATTACTGCATTTCCTTGCCAATGATTGGAACCGTCCAGTCCTTAAACGCAAGCGTTGCGTGTGGCATTATGCTATACGAAATCAACAATCAAAGACGATCAAAGTTGAAGTAGATAGCTCCTCTATCGGAAAGTGTGAACACCATGACTTTCAGAAAAGGAGACAAATTTGAAAAAGCAAGAAATTATTGAGATTATCAATAGTAATCTCGAACTTTGTGACAAGGTTGTAGCCCTACGACCCTATGTTTTGCCAAGCATTCGCAAAGTAAAGCGCACGTATCGACACTTTTACATTCGTGCCATGGAAGACCAAGATGTCGAACAGGTATGTATGATGGAACTTGTGAAGTGCATTTCCAAGTTTTCTCACGATGTTTCAGATGATTTTCTCGCCTTTTACAAAGCATGCATTGAACGAGCGGTCAAAAGCTTGCTGAGAACGCAACGTCAAAACAACAATCGAGCGTTGTATGAATCGGTTTCTCTTGATAAGGAGAACAGTGCATTGGAACATGGAAGCAACATGGATTCCGTTGTGAACAATGTGCTCGAGTTCAATCCTGAATACGCAGCCCTTGAAGGATGCTATCGCTCCATTTTTGCACAGACGATGCAAAAACTAAGCGAAGTTGAACGGGAAATTGTTGCCTTGCATATCAAAGGATTCTCGTACAAAGAAATCATGGTACAAACCAACACTTCCATTAAGAAGGTGGACAATACCATCCAGAAGGTGCGAAAACTCTATCGGCCTTTAATTGACTAAGTAGCGCGTTGTATGGTAAAGTAGTAATGCAAGAAAGAAGGTGTTAGTAATGGGTGATAAAGTGATCCTGACATGCACAAATTGTCTTTCTAGAAATTATTCGACAAAACGAAATAAGAAAACACACACAGAACGCTTGGAATTGATGAAATTCTGCAAGAAATGCGGAACTCATACACTTCACAAGGAAACGAAGTAACAGGAGAAGCAATTATGAAATGGTTTAGTCTTAAAGGAATCAAAACAGAAGTTCAAAGAATTCGCTGGCCTCATCCCAAAGATTTGATGCATGATACATCCACTGTGGTTTGGTTCAGTCTTGGATTTGCACTATTCTTCGTTGCTTGTGAGTCCTTATCAGCGTTGTTCTTGAAATGGATTGGAGCATAATGATGGAACAAGAAAATAGAAAAGAATGGTATGTCGTAAATACCTATGCCGGACACGAAAACCGTGTCAAAGAAAATCTAATGCGCCGTGTAGAAACTATGGGGCTGCAAGATTATTTGTTCCGCATCGTGGTAGCTGAGGAAACAGAAATCGAATATCGCAATGGAAAACAAGTGGAAAAAGTTCAAAACTTGTTCCCAGGGTATTTGTTTGTTGAAATGGTTATGACCGATGAAGCGTGGTATGTTGTTCGTAATACACCAGGCGTTACCGGATTCATTGGGTCCA
Source organism: Erysipelotrichaceae bacterium (assembly GCA_051655665.1). Lineage (GTDB taxonomy): Bacteria > Bacillota_I > Bacilli_A > Erysipelotrichales > Erysipelotrichaceae > JBOFMT01. Next base: position 2,745 of record JBOGAI010000164.1, read on the forward strand.
GTGGTGGAGGTGCAAAACCTTTTCCAGTGGCAGAAGAAGAAATTGATGTGATCTTACGTCGCTTAGGAATGGCTGAACGCAAAGTGCAGTTGGATTTCGTAGTAGGCGACCGTGTTAAAATTTTGAGTGGTCCATTCGCAAACCACGAAGGAGTTGTCGAGTCTTTGAACAACGATGCCCAAGAGGCTGTTGTGTTGATGGTATTGTTTGGGCGTGAAACCCCGACCGAAATCGGATACGGAGACATTGAAAAGCTAGAATACTAATCTCTTTGCCATTCGAAGGCGCGAACCTTTATGCAAAGAATAAAAGCAACCCATTACCAATGGGTTGCTTGTGTGTTTATAAGGATGTGCAAAGTTGCGGTGGGAACGGCATTCCCCCTTTATCCAAAGGGGGAATGCCCGCTAATGTGTGAAAAAATCAAAATAGGAAAACCACTTGCATAAACCAAAGGCATTATGTATAATGTTAGGAGTCAACAAGTTTGACCGTTTCATTGCGTGGGAGAGCGTGCAACCGCTTGTCAACCACTGCATAAGACAACAAAATTTATAGGAGGTGTGTCTTGTGAGTAAAAAAGTTGCGAAAATCGCAAAATTACAGTTCCCTGCAGGGGGAGCAAAACCAGGACCAGCACTAGCATCCGCAGGTATTAATATGCCTCAGTTCTGTTCACAGTTCAACGATGCTACAAGAGATCGTGCTGGAGATATCGTACCAGTTTTGATTACTGCGTATGAAGACAAAAGTTTTGATTTTGTAATCAAAACAACACCAGCATCTAACATGTTGAAAAAAGCTGCTGGAATTAAAAAAGGTTCAAGCAAAGCGAAAGTAGAAAAAGTAGCGAAAGTTACTGCGGATCAAGTTCGTGAAATCGCTGAGTACAAAATGCCAGACCTCAATGCCAATGACGTAGATGCAGCTATGAAAATCATCGCTGGAACTGCTCGTAACATGGGTATTGTTGTTGAAGGCATGGAATAAGAAAGGTTCGGGAACTAAAAATATGGCAAAAGTAGGAAAAAAATATCTTGAAGCTGCTAAATTGGTTGATCGTAACACAACTTATTCAATTGAAGATGCAGTTACATTGGCTAAAAAAGCTAACTTCGTTAAATTCGATGCTTCTGTTGAAGTGTCATTCCGTTTAAATGTTGACCCACGTCATGCGGATCAACAAATCCGTGGAGCAATGGTATTGCCTAACGGAACAGGACGTACTCAAAAAGTATGTGTTATTACACAAGGTCCTAAAGAGCAAGAAGCAATCGATGCTGGTGCAGATTTCGTAGGTGGTAAAGAACTACTTGAGAAAATCGGTAAAGGTTGGTTCGAATTTGATGTAATCGTTGCAACACCAAACATGATGGGTGAATTAGGAAAATTGGGACGCGTATTGGGTCCTAAAGGATTAATGCCAAACCCTAAAACTGGTACTGTAACAATGGACGTTGCGAAAGCAGTTGAAGACATCAAAAAAGGTAAAGTAGAATACCGCGTTGACAAAGAAGGAAACATCAACCTATTGATCGGTAAAGTTTCATTCGAAGACGAAAAACTAGTAGAAAACTTCAAAGCAATCTACGACGTAATTCTACGTGCAAGACCAGCAGCAGTTAAAGGAGCTTATATGAAAAATGTAACTCTTACAACTACAATGGGTCCTGGAATCAAAATTAACACAGAAACTCGTTAATTCTGATTGTATTACATTAGTGTGATCAATATACCATAGACAGCAACGGCATTACGCTTAATCATGTTGCCGAGGTAGAAAGACAAACATAACTTTCACCCGCCTTGTCTATGTACCATACATAAGGTGGGTTTTATTTATAAATACTCTTCCGGTATATTGTTAGCATATATAAAATAGGAGGTGTGAAAAATGAACCAATCAATCATCGATAACAAACAGGCCATCGTTGAAGAAATCGCTGGAAAAATGAAATCAGCAGAATCAGCGGTAGTTGTTGAGTATCGTGGGTTGACTGTTGCTCAAGTAACACAACTTCGTCGTGACCTTCGTGCTGAAGGAATTGAATTCAAAGTTTACAAGAATTCAATGGCACAACGTGCTGCACAAGAAGCTGGATATGCTGAGTTAACAGAAAATCTGACTGGACCTAACGCGATCGCGTTTGGTAGCGATGCAGTTGCTCCTGCACGCGTATTGGCGAAATTTGCTAAGAAAAACCCAAAACTAGTACTTAAAGCTGGTGTTGTGGAAGGCAAAGTCGTTGATGTAAATACAATCAATGAGTTGGCAGCGTTGCCTAACCGTGATGGTATGATTTCTATGTTGTTGTCTTGCCTACAAGCTCCAGTACGTCAATTTGCTTGCGTAGTAAAAGCTGTTGCAGACCAACAAGAAGAACAAAATTAATTATAACTATTAACTAGGAGGAAACTTAAAATGGCAAAATTAAATGCACAAGATGTTATCGCTTCTCTTAAAGAGATGACAATTTTAGAATTGAACGAATTGGTAAAAGCAATCGAAGAAGAATTCGGTGTTACTGCTGCTGCACCAGTTGCAGTTGCTGCAGTAGCTGAAGCTGCTCCAACAGGACCAACTGAAGTTACAGTTACATTGAAAGAAGCTGGAGCTACTAAAGTTGCAGTAATCAAAGCTGTACGTGAAGTTACAGGATTGGGATTGGTTGAAGCTAAAGGATTGGTAGACAAAGCTCCATCAGTAATCAAAGCAGACATCAAACCTGAAGAAGCAGAAGCAATCAAAGCTAAACTTGTTGAAGCTGGTGCTACTGTAGAAGTTAAATAATTTAACTTAACACATCCAAACTAAAATATAGGGGAGCTACTCCCCGGACGAAAAGGTGGGCGATCTTATGAGTCATTACTTTACTGATAATCGTCATTTGGAACAAAACCGGAAGGAAATTTCTTTCCGGTTTTGGTGTTTTAATTATTCCTTTATTTCGGACGCTGGTGTCTTCTCAAAAGACGGAATTGACACCGGGTCGAAGATATTAATGGAGTCGATTGTCAATGCAGTACAAGCACTCGGTGAAAACGTGTTGGATGTAGGATGCGGCTATGGGACAATAGGGGTTATATTGGGCAAAATATACCCAGGATCTAAGTTTGAGATGGTGGATGTAAATCCGCGCGCTTTGGAGTTGGCAAAACTCAATGCAGAGCGCAACGAAGTGGTGGCATCCATTCATGAGTCTTTTTGCTTGGATTCGGTGGAGAGGAACGACTATTCCGATATCATCACAAATCCACCTATTCGCGCAGGCAAGCAGGTCATCTACCAAATCTTCACTGATGCATACCATCATTTGGCACCTCAAGGGCATTTGTGGGTTGTGATTCGTAAGCAACACGGTGCAGAAAGTGCACGCAAGAAATTAATGGACCTTTTTGCGAATTGCGATGTGATTCATAAGGAAAAAGGTTTTTGGATCCTAAAAGCGACCAAGAGGGTTGACAAATGATGAAGTCTTTGGTATTATAGTAAATTGCATAATAGTAGTTATTAAAATGGGATTTTGACGCATTGATTGTGTTAAATATCTCGAGAAAGGATGGCGTACATGGAGAAAAAAGAGACCTATCGTATTGTCGCTTCCGGCAAGAAAGCGCAACGTAGAGATTACTCAAAAGTAAGTGGTAGCCTAGAGTTACCAAATCTAGTTGAAATTCAAACTGACTCCTTTGATTGGTTCAAAGACCAAGGGATTGCTGAAGTTTTCAACGAAATTTACCCGATTCAAAACTATGGAGGGAATATCAAACTCAACTTCATTGATTATGAATTTGGAACGCCGAAATTTAATGCAGAAGAATCACAATATCGTGAGTGTAACTTCGCTGCTCCATTGAAAGCAAGAATGGAGTTGGAAATTACAGATCCGGCTACCGGTGAGGTTATTACCAAACCAGAAGATGTCTTTTTAGGGGATTTCCCTTTGATGACCAAAACAGGAACATTTATTATCAATGGAGCGGAACGTGTTATTGTTTCGCAAATTGTACGTTCTCCTGGTGCGTATTTTGGTACAGGTTACGAAGAAAAAACAGGTCGTGAAACGTATCGTAGTGAATTGATTCCAAGCCGTGGTACGTGGTTGGAATTCTTGACTGAAAACAAAAAACCAACTCAAGCTCGTATTTTGAGCATGAGCATCGACCGCAAACGTAAAATGTTGTCTACCATCTTGTTTAAAGCGTTAGGGATGTCTTTTGATATCACGAAAAACGAAAATGCTTTTGATGTGGAACCACTCAAAGCCTTTTTGCATGCAATGGGACGCAACATCGACTTCGATTTACCAGAAGATGTGGAAAATCGCGAATATCTATCCATGTATTTGATGCTTTATGGTGCCTATTTAGGAAAACATGAAGAAATCGAAAACACATTGATGGCGGACAAAGTAAAATCTACGGAAGAAGCTTTGCTTTCCATCTATGAAAACCAACGTTCGGATGAAATCCCAACAATCGATGGATCCAATATTTTGATGAACTCAAAATTCTTTGATTCTCGTCGTTATGATCTTACTAAATCTGGACGCTTCAAACTTGGGAAAAAACTAAGCGTAGTCAATCGTTTAGAGAAAAACCGTCTAGCAGAAGATGTATATAATGTGGAAGGAGAAGTATTGTTCCCATCGGGTACAATCATCCACCGCTCAGAACGCGATATCCTTCGCGCTGAAATGAAGAAAGGGATGCACGTTGTGGCATTCCCATTCAACAACAATTTCCAACATGCTGACCCTGTGGAAATCCCAACCTCTTACCAACGTGGTTTGGTAGGTCGTGTTGTCGCAAAAGAAACACCACTTACAACCAAAACGTTGTTTGCAGGGGATGTCATTACCGAACAGGATTTGGCGAGCTTACGTGCAGAACACGAAACCGTAACAATTTACGGTGGCGTTGTGGCTCAACCAGTAGTAGTCAATGCCGAAAACATTGAAGCATTGATGAACTACGGTCAACGTATGTTTGAAATTACCAAGATTGCGGATGCACAAGGGAACGACTTGATTTCTCAAACAACCAACGATCGTTTCGTCTTCGAATACGAGCCAAAGGTAAAACGTGTTGCGATGGCGAGCGAATTGGCGGATGAGTTGAAACAACGCGTCCAAAGCGAATCCATCACAATGTGGTTGTTGGGTGCCGCCGTGCAAGAAGTTTGCGTACGCTCTGGAAACGACGATTATGTCGTGAAAGTAGTCGGAAACGATCCTTTTGCCAACAAGCACACAATTACCATTTCGGATATCTATGCATTGTTCACATATACAATGAACATCATCGAAGGAATCGGAAGCACAGACGACATTGACCAATTGGGAAATCGTCGAATCCGTTCGGTTGGGGAATTGATCCAAAACCAATTCCGTATCGGGTTGTCTCGTATGGAACGTGTCGTGAAAGAACGTATGTCTATTACGGATGTTGAAGCGTTGACACCAAAAAAATTAACAAACATTCGTCCATTGACGGCTGCAATCAAGGAGTTTTTCTCTTCATCACAGTTGTCACAATTCATGGACCAAACCAATCCACTTGCAGAATTGACAAACAAACGTCGTATTTCTGCTTTGGGACCAGGTGGTTTGACACGTGACCGTGCTGGATTCGAAGTGCGTGACGTTCACTCTTCCCACTATGGTCGTATTTGTCCGATTGAAACACCAGAGGGACCAAACATCGGTTTGATCTCCAACTTGACGACTTATGGAAAAATCAATGAATATGGCTTTATCCAAACTCCATATCGTTTGGTGACACCAGATGGTCGTGTACTTGAAGATGCAGTCTACTTGTCTGCAGATGAAGAGAGCGATTATGTTATTGCCCAAGCCAATGAGGTTGTGGGTGGGCGCCTAATCAATGAGCAAGTCGTATCACGTTACCAAGGGGATACCATTTTGGCAAAACGCGATATCGTAGAATTGGCCGACGTTTCTCCGAAACAAATCGTTTCGGTTGCAACAGCATGTATTCCATTCTTGGAAAATGACGATGCTTCTCGTGCCCTAATGGGAGCGAACATGCAACGTCAAGCAATTCCACTTGTAAAACCTCAATCACCATATGTCGGAACCGGTATTGAATACCGCGTTGCGAAAGACAGCGGTTCAGGAATTGTTGCGGAAAACGAAGGAGTTGTTGAATACGTCGACAGCCAAAAAATCATCGTTTCTGAAGCACAAGGACGCCGTGAATATAAAGTTCGTAAATTCCAACGTTCTAACGCTGGAACATCCATCAACCAAATCCCAATCGTAAAACGCGGAGAACGCATTGAACCAGGAGATATCTTGGCCGATGGACCATCTATGCAAAACGGGGAGTTGGCTTTGGGACAAAACGTAACCATTGCCTTCATGACTTGGTATGGATACAACTATGAAGATGCGATCATCATGTCCGAACGTTTGGTTCGTGATGATGTGTATACTTCAATCCACATTGAAGAATACGACATCGATTGCCGTGACACGAAACTCGGTCCGGAAGAAATTACACGCGACATTCCAAATGTCAGTGAAAATGCTTGCCGTCACTTGGATTCCCGTGGAATCGTTATGGTCGGTGCAGAAGTAAACGAAGGAGACATCCTTGTTGGAAAAGTAACGCCAAAAGGACAATCTGAAGTTTCTCCAGAAGAAAAACTATTGTTGGCAATCTTCGGTGAAAAATCACGAGAAGTACGCGATAATTCATTGAAAGTGCCTCATGGTGGGGCTGGAATCGTTCACTCCGTACGAGTCTTCAAACGTAGCGAAGGCCACGATTTGCCACCTGGTGTAAACGAAACCGTTAAAGTATACATTGTTCAAAAACGTAAAATCTCCGAGGGAGACAAAATGGCAGGACGCCACGGTAACAAAGGGGTTATTTCCCGTATCTTGCCTGTGGAAGATATGCCGTATATGCCAGATGGAACACCAGTGGATATCATGTTGAATCCATTTGGGGTACCTTCACGTATGAACATCGGGCAAATTCTAGAAATTCACTTGGGATTTGCTGCGAAAAAATTGGGAATTAAATTTGCTTCGCCAGTATTTGATGGAATCAACAACGATGAACTCAAATCCATCATGGATGAAGCAGAAATGACCAAAGATGGTAAACAAGTATTGTATGATGGACGCACTGGAGAACCGTTCGATGAACGAATCTCTGTTGGGGTAATGTATATGATTAAATTGGCCCACATGGTCGATGACAAATTGCATGCTCGTGCTACGGGTCCTTATTCTCTAGTAACGCAACAACCATTGGGAGGGAAAGCTCAAAATGGTGGTCAACGTTTCGGGGAGATGGAAGTTTGGGCACTTGAAGCCTATGGTGCTGCACATACTCTACAAGAAATCTTGACGGTTAAATCCGATGATGTTGTTGGTCGTACCAAAACGTATGAATCAATCATCAAAGGGAAAGATATTCCGGAACCAGGAATTCCTGAGTCCTTCCGCGTATTGAAACACGAGCTTCAAGCCTTGGCAATCGACGTAAAAATGTTGGATGAACTAGGTAATGAAGTGGATCTGATGAAACATGACCACGATGAAGCCGTAGCGGAACCTCCGGTTGTAAACCTCGCTGATGAGTTGGAACAAACCAATGAAGAATTTGATGATCTTGCCGATGAACTTGAGGATTTAGATGACGAAGACTTTGGCGAAGATGATGAATAAGAAGGAGGCGTAAGAGATGAGTGTTAATAATTTTGCCTCAATCCAAATTAACTTAGCCTCACCTGAAAGAATCCGTGACTGGTCTTTTGGTGAAGTAAAAAAGCCGGAAACGATTAACTATCGTTCTCAAAAACCGGAAAGAGATGGATTGTTCTGTGAACGCATTTTTGGTCCTTCCAAAGACTGGGAATGTTACTGTGGAAAATATAAAAAAGTAAGATACAAAGGCGTAGTCTGCGATCGTTGTGGTGTTGAAATCACCAAATCATCCGTACGTCGTGAGCGCATGGGGCACATTGAATTGGCTGCCCCTGTAGCCCACATTTGGTATTTGCGAGGAATTCCTTCTCGTATGGCGTTGTTGTTGGACGTTACGCCAAAACAGCTTGAAGAAGTAGTGTACTTCGTTTCTTGGATTGTAACCGATCCGAAAGAAACGAAATTGGAGAAGAAGAAAGTTCTATCCGAAAAAGAGTATCGCGAAAACATGGCAATTTATGGAACAGGGTCTTTTGTTGCGAAAACGGGAGCAGAAGCGGTCTATGAATTGTTGAAAGACGTGAACTTGGAAGAAGAATTCAAAAAAATCAAAACAGACTTGGAAAGTGCACAGGGAGAAAAACGTAAAAAATTAATCAAACGTTTGGATACTGTCGATTCTTTCCGTAATTCAGAAAACAAACCGGAGTGGATGGTATTGACAGTTCTTCCGGTTATCCCACCTGATTTGCGTCCGATGTTGCAATTGGATGGGGGACGTTTCGCTACCAGCGATTTGAACGACTTGTATCGTCGTGTAATCACACGTAACAATCGTTTGAAAAAGTTGTTGGAAATGGGAACACCGGCAATCATCGTTCAAAATGAAAAACGTATGTTGCAAGAAGCGGTGGACGCATTGATCGACAATGGACGTCGTTCGAAACCAATCACCGGCGCAGGTGGTCGTGCATTGAAATCGTTGTCTCACTCTTTAAAAGGGAAACAAGGGCGTTTCCGTCAAAACTTGTTGGGAAAACGTGTTGACTTCTCCGGTCGTTCGGTTATCGCCGTAGGACCAGACTTGAAAATGTACCAATGTGGTATTCCTCGTGAGATGGCAATCCACTTGTTTAAACCATTTGTAATCAATGAAATCGTAAACCGTGAAATCGCAAGCAACCCAAAAAATGCTGAAAAGCTAATTGATCGTTTGGATCCACGTGTTTGGGATATCGTAGAAGATGTGATCGAAGGCTATCCGGTACTATTGAACCGTGCGCCGACATTGCACCGTTTGGGGATCCAAGCCTTCAAACCAAAATTGGTTGAAGGACGTGCAATCCGTCTTCACCCCCTTGTAACACCAGCGTTTAACGCCGACTTTGACGGTGACCAAATGGCGGTTCACGTTCCTCTTTCTGAAGAAGCGCGTGCCGAAGCATTGACGTTGATGTTGGGTTCCAATAACATTTTGGGGCCAAAAGATGGTAAACCAATCGTTACCCCTTCTCAGGACATGGTCTTGGGGAACTTCTACTTAACTATGGAAGAAACTGCAGCTGAATTTGAGGCAGAAGCCGCAAAATATGATGCAGCTGGATGGAGCGATTTGGGTGATCAATGGCGTTTGTATGCTGCAAACGAAGGACACATCTATCGTGATGTAAACGAAGTAATGCTGGCATATGACCAAAAACAAGTTCACTTACACTCTCGTATTGGAATTTTGGCTCGTTCCTTGAAGAAAACAAGCTTTACTCCAGAACAAGAAAAAATGTACTTGGTGACTACGGTTGGGAAAGTTATTTTCAACAACATGTTCCCAGCGGACTTCCCATTCTTGAATGAGATTTCAGCTGCTAACTTTGTAGCGACACCAGACAAATATTTCTTGCCGATGGGGACGAACATCAAAGAACATATCCAAACCATGCCGATTGTAGAAGCCTTCAAGAAAAAAGAATTGGGAACCGTAATCTCCGAAGTATTCAAACGTTATTCCACTGGAAAAACATCTGAAATCTTGGACGAAATCAAAAACAATGGATTCCGTTTCTCTACGGTAGCGGGTATGACTGTATCCCTTGCCGACATTGAAGTAGCACCAAACAAACAAAAATACGTAGTATTCGGGAAAGAAAAAGCGGAAGAATTGATGCGCTTGCGCAACAAAGGAAAATTGACTGCCCAAGAATGGGAATCTCACTTGACGAAGCTTTGGGATAGTATCAAAGCTGACATCGGGGGAGAGTTGATGAAATCTTTGGATCGCAAAAACCCGATCAACATGATGGCGACATCTGGTGCCCGTGGTAATGCTTCCAACTTTACCCAATTGGCAGGGATGCGTGGATTGATGTCAAAACCGACCCAATCCAAATCTACCAAAGGGTACACACCAAGTATCATCGAGGTACCAATCTACTCTTCCTTCCGTGAAGGGTTGAACGTATCTGAGTTCTTTATCTCAACCCATGGGGTTCGTAAAGGATTGACCGATACGGCCTTGAAAACTGCGGAATCCGGTTACTTAACACGTCGTTTGGTTGACGTTGCGCAAGACGTAATCGTTAAACAAGAAGACTGTGGTACCGATAAAGGATTCTGGGTTGAATCCATTATTGACCAAAAAAATAACTCTGTAATCGAAAACTTCTATGACCGCTTGGTAGGACGTTTCTCGAAACAAGTTGTGACACACCCACAAACTGGTGAAATGATCATCGATTCCGATGAATTCATCACCGAAGAAATCGCAAAAGAAATTGTAAAAGCAGGTATTACAGGAATGTACATCCGCTCTGCATTTACTTGTAAATCCATCTATGGTGTATGTAAGAAATGTTATGGTCGCAATATGGCAACTGGTAAAATCGTTGAGACCGGAGAAGCTGTTGGTACAATGGCTGCTCAGTCAATCGGGGAACCAGGTACACAGTTGACCATGCGTACCTTCCATACCGGTGGGGTAGCCGCTGCGGAAGGGGGAGACATTACACAAGGTCTTCCACGTGTCGAGGAATTGTTCGAAGCACGTAGTCCTAAAGGAGCTGCTGTTCTTGCGAAGATTTCTGGGGAAATCACCGCAATCAACCGTTTAGACAACTTGAATGGCGTGGAAATCATCATCACGAATGATAAAGAGTCGATTGAACATAAAGTTGGCCAAACACAAATTATCCGTAGCTGGTTAAAACTTGGCTCAAGTGTAAAAGCTGGAGACAAATTGACTGAAGGTCAAGTAAATCCAAAAGAATTGCTTGAAGTAGCTGGGGTAACTGAAGTTCAAAAATACATTTTGAAAGAAGTTAAAAAGGTTTACGCTAGCCAAGGGATCGAAATCTCCGATAAACACATCGAAGTAATGATTCGTCAGATGATGCGTAAAGTTGTAGTAATTGCTGGAAATGATACACACTTGAATCCTGGTATTCAAATTTCATTGCCAGAAATTACAAAGGTGAATCGTAATGCGTTGTTGTCTGGAAAAACTCCGGCAACCTTCTCACCAGTACTATTGGGGATTTCAAAATCTTCAGTAGAAACAGATTCCTTCTTGTCAGCAGCTTCCTTCCAAGAAACGACAAAAGTTTTGACGGATGCAGCGATCAAAGGTAAGAAAGACCATCTAATTGGTTTGAAAGAAAACGTAATCATCGGTAAACTGATTCCTGCAGGAACAGGACTGGATTTTGATCGTGAAACATCACGTGAAATCGATGTACTTGCAAAACAATTGAAAGCAAAACGAGAAGCGGCAAATCGCGGTAATGCGGAATCCGAACTAATGGGATTCATCGGAAACCAAGAAAGCCAAATGAGCGAAGTCATGCAAGAAATGGTTGCAGACGAAGAACTCAGCATCGTTGAAGCAGACGAATTGGATTAATCTGAAACAGGTAGCAATCGCTACCTGTTTTTTTATTCTGTAAGAGCCCAAAGGCAGCATTTCCCACAGGAAACAAAAGGGGTGGGATACATGAATCGGAAAGATGAACAAAACGCAAAATGGGAAGGTTGTGGGCATAGGGGGAAATTCCTTGGAAACAAGGCAACTCAGCACACTGAAATGCGTTGTCATTATGGCAAAAAAACGCAATATTTCTTATAAAAAAGGTCGTTTTCCCATTGACATCAGAGGCTAGAATTGGTATTATATACGAGCGCTGAAAAGCGTGGTAGTTCTTTGAAAACTAAACAGGAAACGTCAATTCAAACAAAGAATTGAATA